>DASPOZ010000428.1:0-8909 GCA_035625755.1 Candidatus Sulfotelmatobacter sp. | reverse complement strand
TTCTACTCCGAGGCGGAGGGTCGCCTGGCCTCCGAGTTCGAGAAGGCGCCGCGGCCCTTCGACGCGCGCTGGGCCCACATCAACGAGGCCATCCACGGGCAGCCCATGGCGGACGTGGCGGCCGCCGCCCAGCAGGTGCTGGAGGACGCGGTGGTGCCCATGGTGCGCGCCTTCGTGCGCAAGACCGGGTGCGCCCGCATCGGCCTCAGCGGCGGCGTCTTCGGCAACGTGAAGCTGAACCAGCGGATCATGGAGCTGCCAGAGGTCGAGGAGATCTTCGTTTTCCCGGCCATGATGGACACGGGAAACGCCGTGGGCGCGGCGCTGGAGGGCCTGGCCCGCACGGACCCGGAGGCCTACCGCCGGGGCATGGGGCGCATCAGCGACCTCTACTGGGGCCCCGGGTTCGGGATGGACTACATCGGGGACCTCCTGAAGCGGGAGCCGTTCACGGCGCGCCGCATGGACTTCCCCGACCTGGCCCGCACCATCGCCCGCCTCATCGCCGGGGGAAAAGTGGTGGGCGTGTGCCAGGGGCGCATGGAGTTCGGGCCCCGCGCCCTGGGCAACCGCAGCATCCTGGCGGCGCCCACCGACCCCTCCATCAACGACACGCTGAACAAGCGCCTGGACCGCAGCGAGTTCATGCCCTTCGCCCCCAGCGTGCTGGACGGCGCCGCCGAGGACCTGTTCGAAAACGTGCAGAAGGGCCGGTACACGGCCAAGTTCATGACGGTGACCTTCGACGTGAAGCCGGCCTGGCGCGATCGCGTGGGGGCCGTGGTGCACGTGGACGGCACGGCCCGCCCCCAGATCGTGTCCGAGCAGGACAACCCGCGGTACTTCCGCATCATCCAGGAGTACGAGAAGATTTCGGGCATCCCGGCCGTGCTCAACACCAGCTTCAACGTGCACGAGGAGCCGATCATCTGCCGCCCCGAGGAGGCCCTCACCGCTCTGCGCCAGGGGCGGGTGGACGCGCTGGCCCTCGAGGACTACCTGGTGGAACCCTCGTGAGGGATTGTCGATTGACGATTTTCGATTGTCGATTGCGGATTGGCGTCGTCAGCGCATCCGGCCTTCTCAATCGACAATCGTCAATATCCTGAGACCCGGGACTATGGACTTAGCCAAGGCCAGGGATTTGTTGGAAGGCGTGGTGCGGGACTTCCCGTTCCCGGAGAACGCCTACGAGCCCGAGTACCTGCGCAAGCACATGGTGCGCTACCGGGAGTCCTGCGACCTGGTGGCGGCCGCCTGCCCGCGCGAGGGGCGCCTCCTCAGCGTGGGCTGCGAGCCGGGTCACATGGAGATCCTGCTCAAGGAGTTCTACGGATTCCAGCGGGTGGTGGGCCTCTCGTACCGGGCATCCCCTGAGTTCGTGCGGCGCATGGGGAAGTTCGATATCCCGGTCCTCCAGTGCGACGTGGAGCGGGAGCCCATCCCCGAGGGGAACGGGGCCTTCGCGTCCGTTGTCTTCCTGGAGGTCCTGGAGCACATGTTCGTAGGGGTGCCCCACGCCCTCGCCGAGATGGGGCGGGTGCTGGCGCCGGGCGGCACCCTGGTGCTCAGCACGCCCAATCTGGCCCAGTTCCGGAACCGGCTGAAGCTGGCCAAGGGCAAGAGCGTGAACTGGCCGCTGGATGGGGCCAAGATGTTCTTCGCCAAGCCGGTGCACCTGCGGCACAACCGCGAGTACACGGCCCGCGAGGTGAGCTATCTGCTGCGGGAGGCCGGCTTCCTCATCGACAAGGTGCGCTACAAGGACTACAGCCCCCGCTTCCTGATGAAGCTGTTCAACTCGCTGTGGCCCGGCTTCAAGAGCACCATGTTCTTCATCGCCCGGCGGCCATAGGAGGGCGGCGAGGTGCGGGAGCCGAAGACTTACACGGTCAGCCTGCTGAAGGAGGCGTTGCCCAAGTACTGCCGCGGGCTCGCGGCGGACGTGGGGTGCGGCCGGGGCAAGTACCGGGGTCTGATCGCGCGGCACGCCGCACGCTACGTGGGGCTGGACAACCTGACCAGCCTGCGCCAGTTCGCCCCCGGCGGGCAGACCGCGGTGGACGTCGTGGCGGACGTGATGGCGCTGCCCCTGGCCGCCAAGAGTTGCGACACTGTGGTCTGCCTCCAGGTGATCGAGCACGTGCCGGAGCCGGGCGCACTGATGGCTGAACTGGGCCGGGTGTGCCGGCCGGGCGGCCACCTGCTGTTGGCCACCGGGTGGCTGGCTCCCTACCACGCCGAGCCGCGGGACTACTACCGGTTCAGCGTGGACGCCTTCGAGTACCTCTTCGACCGCCACGGCTTCGACCTGGTGGAGCTGAGCCCCAACGGCGGGCCGTGGACGCTCCTGGTGTGGTCCGCGCTGCGGGTGGTGGAGCTTCGCTCGCCCGCGTGGCGGCGGCGCCTGGGGCGCGCCATGCGGCCGCTGGAACTCCTGGCGGAGCGGCTGGACGCCCGCAGAGACACCAGCCGGAACAGCCTGGGCTACTTCGGGGTGGGACGGCGGCGGGGATGACATCCCCATTGCGGAATGCGTGCTTCGACACGCTGCACGTCCTGAGCTCGCCGAAGGACGGATTGCGGAATGCGGATTGAGCGAGCGGGACTTGCACCCGGCGGGGTTGTTTCGCGGCGCGGTCGGGAGAGCATGGCGCGGGCGCAGGTCCTGATCCTGGATACGGGGCAGGAATGGGGGGGCGGCACCAACAGCCTCCTGGAGCTGGTGGCCCGGCTGCCCGAGGAGCGCTACCGCCTGCACGCCGCATTCTATCAGGACTACCGCCGCGGCGGCGGCGAAACCATCGGCCAGGCCCTGGCGGCGCACGGCGTGCGCTTTCACCACCTGTCGCCCCCTGTCGGCCGGCGCGGAAAGGTGGCCCGCGAGGTGGGCCGGGCCCTGCGCTTCGGCCCCGCCCGGCGGGAGTTCCTCTTCCGGCACGACCTGCGCCGGCGCGTGCGGCCGGCGGCGGCGCGCCTGGCCGCGCTCATGAAGGCCGAGGCGGTGGATCTGGTGTACTGCAACAACCAGCCCTCCACCAACCTGGAGGGGATCCTGGCCGCCGGCGACTCGGGCGTGCCGTGCGTGGTGCACGTTAGGAAAGAGGCCGACCTGCGTCCCTTCGAGGTGGAGTCGGCCAACGCACACGTCACCCGGTTCATCTGCGTCTCGCGCGCCGTGCGGGACCACTACGCGGCCTGCGGCATCGACGCCGGGCGGATCGCCGTGGTGTACAACGGGCTGGACGTGGGGCGCCCCCGCCCGGCGGCGGACCAGAAGGTGTACGGCGCCTGGGGGATCGCCCCGACGCAGCCGGTGGTGGGCGCGGTGGGTTCGCTCTTGAAGCTCAAAGGGTACGATCTGTTGCTGGAGGCCTTCGCCATGCTGCGCCGGGACGGGTGGGCGGACGCCCGCCTGGCGATCCTGGGCGAGGGGCCGGAGCGCCCGGCCCTGGCGGCGGCCGCCCGGCGCCTGGGAGTGGCCGAGGCGGTGCGCTTCGCCGGCTTCGTCCCGGACCCGCTGCCGGTGATGGCCCGCTTCGACGTCCTGGCCGTCCCCTCCTCCAGCGAGGGCTGCCCGCGGTCCGTGCTGGAGGCCATGTTCCTGGGTTGCCCCGTGGCCGCCTTCGCGGTGGGCGGTGTGCCCGAGCTGGTGGACCACGGGCGAACGGGCGTGCTGGTGCACGAGCGGGACCCGCGCCAGCTGGCGGACGCCCTGATGATGCTCCTGCGCGACGCCCCGCGGCGCCGGGCCATGGGCGTGGCCGCCCGGCAGCGCGTGGCCGAACACTTCTCCGTGGACCGGTACGTGGACGAGGTGGACGCCGTCCTGACGCAGGCCCTCGCCGCCCCCCGCTGACACCGGGTTCGTTCTGAGGTCTATGCTCCTGCTCTGCCCACGTAACTGTGACGAGTTGGGAATCCTCTGACTGAGTCGCTGTGCGAAGAGTTCGGGCGGTGCGATTTGAACGCATGATGGCTTCGGGGCGGACAAAACCCGTTGTTGCGGAATGCATGGAGGGGGCGAAGCAAGCCGGTGAATTCGTCCTCAAGCTAGCCGGGGGGATGGACCAAGGGATAATTGGCCTAGCGTGTGAAGCAATTGCCGCGCGATTTGCTGAAGCAATTGGTTTGAAGATTCCAGAACCGGCGTTGGTTGAGATCACGCCGGAATTCTGTGACGGAGTTCCTGACCGTGATGCAGCGGAACGCCTTCGTCGAGACCAGGGGCTGGTCTTCGGCAGCAAATTCGTGTCCGGAGGATACACAACCTGGCTGGTCAACAAGGCCATTTCAGAGCGCTTGCGGGGCGCGGCTTCCGAAGTGCTGGCATTCGACATGTTCGTTCAGAACCCTGACCGGCGCCCCGACCGGCCAAATCTGCTGGTCAAAGTCGATGACCTGGTGGTAGTTGATCACGATATGGCCTTTTCATTTCTATTCGCATTAGGCAATTTGGATGAGGCGTGGCAGGACTCGTTTGAGACCGGGATCAGGAAACACGTGTTCTACCATGGCCTGAAGGGGAGGTTGGGGGATCTCAGGAGATTTCATGGGGCCATTGAGGCCGTGGATGATGCCCGCCTGGACGCCATAACGCTGGATATTCCTGCTGAGTGGATTTCAACCAAAGTCTCGCGGGATAGGCTTCACGCGATCCGCCGATTCCTCGCTCGGCGGCGGGACTATGTGGGCACGCTTTTGGATTCGCTGGGGAGGGTGATGGCATGAGCTACAAGTATTCCGCCGTCCTCCTACGCTATGTCCACGACGTTGTTGGGGCAGAGTTCGTCAACGTTGGGGTCGTCGTGTACGCTCCTGACCCTAAGTTCCTAGGCTGCATTTGCACGCAACGCTATGGCCGGTTATCGAGCTTGTTCGGGAAAAACCGAGTTGCAGGTGCGAACCTTCGAGAGCTCTTCCGCTACGTCCAAGCCCGGATTGAGGAACTTGGTGGAAGATTCAGGGGTGAGTTTGACTTTGGGGATCGCCCAAGTTCCATTATGCAGATTGCGCATGGAGTGGTGCCGCCTGATGACTCATCGCTTCAATGGTCTCACGAGATGGGTGGTGTGACGGAGGACCCGCAACGCACCCTGGAGGAAATGTACGACCGCTTCGTGGTCAAGTACGAGCGGCCCGGTGAGCGACAGGGGCGCGAGGATGAAGATGTATGGAAGACTTTCAAGCGCGCGCTCGAAGCGGAGAGGGTCATCGGCTACCTAAAACCGTATTTGGTCCGGGCGCGAGACTATGAACACGAGTTCAGTCGTGCTTGGAGAAATGGCCGGCTGAATGTCCTAGAACCAATGTCCTTCGATATGGCGGATGGCGGCCAGATCTTGGAAAAGGCGACTAGGTGGCTTGGGCGCCTCCAGGCTCTGACAGATTCCGAGGAGCGATTCAAGTTCTATGCGTTGGTTGGTGAGCCGACCGACCGACGCCTATATCCGCAGTTTGTCAAGGCGAAGAATTTGCTCGATAAAATAAGTGTAGAGCATGCCCTTGTTAAAGAAGAAGAAGCTCCAGCGCTGGCTAGGCTCGTGAAAGAGGAGGTTCGGCCCAATCCAGCGAGCTAGCCTACCTCGGCCCCAACGCAGCAACCCTTCTCCTGGAGCGGTATGTTCTACGTCCTGCTGACATACCTGTGTTGGCCTCTGCTGCGCCTCGCGCCGCGCCGCCGCGCCGCCGCGCCGCCGCGCCGCTTCCTGGTGGTGCAGACGGCTAAGATCGGGGACCTGGTGTACGCCACGCCCCTCTGGCGGGCCATCCGGGCGGCACACCCGGGCGCGCACGTGGCCCTCCTGGCGCATCCCGCGGCGGCGGCCCTGGCGGAGCACGATGGCGCGCTGGATGCCGTCCACACGGTGGACGCAGCGGCGCTGCGTGGCCTGGCGGGGAAATGGCGTTTGGCGCGCCTGGTGCGGCGCGGGCGCTACGATGTGGCGCTCTGTCTCACGCCGACCCTCGCGCTGGTGCTGGGCCTCCTCTGGGGGCTGGTGCCGCGCGCCGCGGTGCTGGTGCCGGATGTGGCGGGGGCCACGTTCCGCGCCCTGGCCCGCCTGGCGGCGCGGGCCGGCCACCGGCGCGGGGAACCCCTGTCCGCGGCCTACGCGAGGGTGGGGGCGGCCGCCGGACTCTCCGGGGACATGCGGGCGCGTGCGCTGGCGCCGGCGCCGGGGGCGGTGGGGCGCGTGCGGGAGTTCCTGGCGTCCCGCGGGGTGCCGCCGGGGACCGCGCTGGTGGGGATTGCGCCGGCCGCCGGCAACCCGGTGAAGCAGTGGCTGCCGGACCGCGTCGCCGCCCTGGCGGACCGCGTCGCCGCCCTGGCCGGGGCGCGGGTTGTGCTCATCGGCTCCGCGGCGGACCGGCCGCTGGTGGGGGCGATCCTGGGGCGCATGGAGATGCCGGCGGTGGATGCCGCCGGGGCGTTCGCCCTGGGGGACTTGCCGGCCCTGCTCTCGGGGCTGACGCTCCTGGTGGCCGCCGACAGCGGGCCCCTGCACATCGCCGAGGCGGTGGGCGTGCCGGCCGTCATCATCGGGGGGCCGGCCGACCTGCGCGAGCGCGACCTGCGCACGCCCCACCGGCTGGTGCAGCAGCACCTCCCGTGCCTCCCATGCGTCTCGGCGTTTCGGGCCCCGTACGCGTGCCCGCTGGGGCACCACCGGTGCATCGTGGACACTCGGGTGGAGCAGGTGTGGGAGGCCGTGCGGGCCGCCCTGGAGGCTGTGACGCCCGCCCCGCGGCCGGTGGCGGAGGCCCGGCCATGACGGCGGCGGAGGGCCACGCCGGGGCGGCCGGGGCCCCACCAGTGGACGCGGGGCGCGTCCGCAGGGTCCTCGTGATCCGGAACGACAACATCGGGGACGTCATCTGCACCACGCCGGCCCTCACGGCCCTGCGCCGGCGCTTCCCCACGGCGCATCTGGCCATCCTGGTGGCGTCGTACGGCCGCGAGGCGGTGGCCGGCAACCCGGACCTGGACGAGGTGCTGGCCTACACCAAGCACAAGCACCGGCCCGACGCGAGCCGGCTGGCCGCCTGGGGCGAGATGGCCCGACTGGTGGCGCGCATGCGCGCCGGCCGATACGATGTGGCCGTGGCCATGCGGGCCCACTTCACCGGTTCGCTGGGCTGGCTCACGTTCCTCTCCGGGGCGCCCTGCCGGGTCGGCTACGCGCCGCCGCCGCGGCACCCCCTGCGGTTCACCATCACGCACCCGGTGGGGCTTCCCGTGGAGCCGGCCCACGAGGTGGAGCGGTGCCTGCGCCTGCTGGAGCCGCTGGGCGTGCGGGCGGAGCACCCGGCCTTGCTGCTGCCGAGGGACGCGATGGCCGAGGCGGCCGCCCGGGAGCGCCTGCGGCGCCGGGGCGCGTCCTCGGGGGCGCCGCTGGTCGCCTTCCACGTGAGCAGCCGCCGGGCGAACCGCTGGCCGTCGGACCGCTTCGCGGCCCTGGCCGACTGGGCCGCGGGGCGTGGGGCCGCCGTGGTGCTGGTGGAGCCGCCCGGCGAGGCGGACGCGGTGCGGGCCGTGGCGGAGCGGATGGCGCACGCGCCGATGGTGGAGCCCACGCGGTCGCTGGGCGAACTGGCCGCCCTCCTGGCCCAGTGCCGGCTCTGCGTCTGCTGCGACGGCGGGGCCATGCATGTGGCCGCGGCCGTGGGCACGCCCACCGTGGCCATCTTCGGCGCGGCGGACCCGCGGCGCTGGGCCCCGTGGGGGCGGGGGCATCGGGTGCTCTGGCGGGACGGGATCGCGGAGGCGGTGAGCGTGGAGGAGGCGCAGGCGGCGGTGGCGGGGATGTGGAATGGCGGCGCCTGAGCCGTCGCTGGCGCCGGCGGCGACGGGCCGGGGGCGCGACGGCGACGGGCCGGCGGCAGCGGCCACGCGCGCCGCCGCGGCCCCGTGGATCCCCGCGGCCGGGGAGCGGGCGGCGCGCCTCGGCGCCCTCTGCCAGGACATCATCGTCGGCCTGCTGATGGCCCTCATGGTGGTGCTCCCCCTCTCGCGGGGCCGCTGGGCGCGGTCGGCGATCCTGGTGGTGGCGGCCTGCCTGTGGGTGGCGCGGTGGGCGCTGGGCGCGCGCCCGGCCTGGCGGCGGACACCGCTGGACTGGCCCATCGCCGGCTTCAGCGCCTGGGCGCTCCTCTCGGCCCTCGCCTCGGTGAGCCCCCTCTACAGCCTGGAGAAGTTCGGCCAGGAACCTCTCTCGTACTTCGGCCTGTTCTTCCTGGTGCTTGCCCACGTCCGGACGGAACGGGACCACCGGCGCATCCTGGGCATGCTGGCCATCGGCCTCCCCCTGATGGCCGGCTACGGGCTCTGGGAATGGTCCCGGCCGTGGCACCCGGCCGCATGGTACATCCGCTCGCTCACCGTGGGCGGGACCTACATCGGCGCCTACCTGGCCGCGACCATCCCGGTGGCGGCGGCCCAGACGGCCGTGGGCGGGCGCCTCCGCCGGGTTTGCTGGTGGGCGGTGACCGGCCTCGGCCTCCTGTGCGTCGTGCCCACCCTATCGCGAGCGGCCTGGGCCGGCGCGGCGATCTCCCTCGTCTTCTTGTCCGTGACGGCGGCGCGCTGGGTGTGGATCCCCCTGGTCGCGGCGGCCGCCGCGGGGCCGTTGCTCTTCGGGCCGGCGGTCATCGTCCGCTTCGGGGAGCTGGTGAGCCCGGCGCAGATCCTGGCCGAACCGGGCACCATGGACAGGATCCCCGTGTGGATCTATGCGATGGGGGAGATGCGCCACCATCCCCTCCTGGGCTTCGGGTTCGGCCGCGCCAGCGCCACGCAGGACCTGCTGCGTGGATACGAGTCCGGACGACTCGTGGTGCAGGGAGGGCGCCTGGGCACCGCCCACAACACCTTCCTGGATGTGGGGCTGCAGATGGGATTCGTCGGGCTG
>DASPOZ010000427.1:0-8902 GCA_035625755.1 Candidatus Sulfotelmatobacter sp. | reverse complement strand
ACCTGTTCCAACGCAACGAGGCCGTGGACCTCATCACCCTGTCGGAGGAACTGCGCCGGCGCAAGGAGCTGGACGCGGTGGGGGGCGATGCCTACCTCACCACCCTCCATGACAGCGTGGGCACCGCGGCCAACGTGGCCTACCACGCCCGGATCGTGAAGGAGAAGTTCATCTGCCGCGAGCTGATCCGGGCGGCCACGCAGATCGTGGAGGACGCCGGCGCCGAGCAGGCTGGGGCGGACGAACTGCTGGACCAGGCGGAGCGCCGCGTCTTCGAGATCTCACAGGATCGGGTGTCCAGCGGTTTCCAGCCGGTCAGCGCCATCCTGAAGGGCACCTTCGAGGAGATCGAGCGCCTCTACGACCGGAAAGGGATGGTCACGGGCGTCCCCACGGGATTCCCCAAGCTGGACGAGATGACGGGGGGGTTCCAGTTGTCGGACCTGATCATCGTCGCCGGGCGGCCCGGGATGGGCAAATCGAGCTTCGCCTTGAACGTGGCTGCCCACGCGGCGCTGGTGGAGGGGCTGGGCGTGGGGATCTTCAGCCTGGAGATGTCCAGCACGCTGGTCACCCAGCGCATCCTGTGCGCCGAGGCGCGCGTGGAGGCCTACCGGGTGCGGACGGGCCGGCTGCGGGCCGAGGACTGGACCCCCCTGACCTCTGCCGCCAGCCGGATCCACGACGCCAAGGTCTGGATCGACGACAGCCCCTCCATGTCCATCCTGGAGCTGCGGGCCAAGGCCCGGCGGCTCAAGGCCGAGCATCCCCTGGACCTCCTGATCATCGACTACCTTCAGCTCCTGCGGGGCGCGGGCCGCGTGGAGAGTCGGCAGCAGGAGATCTCGGAGATCTGCCGCTCCCTCAAGGCCCTGGCCAAGGAGTTGAGCATCCCCGTGGTGGCCCTGTCCCAGCTCTCCCGGGCGGTGGAGGCCCGCGAGGACAAGCGGCCGCAGCTCGCCGACCTGCGCGAGTCGGGGGCCATCGAGCAGGACTCGGACCTGGTGGCGTTCATCTACCGGCCCGGTTATTACAAGGCGCTCAGGAGTCCGGAGGAAGGCGATGACCTGGGCGCCGAGATCATCATCGGGAAGCAGCGGAACGGCCCCACCGGTACGGTGAGCCTGACTTACCTCCGCGAGTACATGCGCTTCGAGAGTGCCGAGCTGGAACGGCAGCCGCCCGCATGGGAGGAAGCCGAGTGACCCGAGCCGGCCCCACGGTCCGGGGCGCGAACGGGGACCCGCGCGATGCGCGGCGTCCCCGTTCGCCTTTTGGGAGTTCCCTGTTCCCGGTTCCCGGTTCTCGGTGGGGGTCCGTCCCTGGGACCGGGAACCGGGAACCGTGAACCGGGAACCAAGAGATGGCCACGGGCAAGGCCCGAACCGTGCACACGTGCCAACAGTGCGGGCATCAGGAGCCGCGTTGGTTGGGGCGCTGTCCGGACTGCGGCGCGTGGGGCAGCCTGATGGCGGAACAGGTGGGCCCCGCCCCCCGCCGGGGGGGGCGCACCGTTGAAGGCACGGCGGGCGGGAGCGCGGTGCCCATCACGGAGGTGGCGGCGGCCGCGGTGGATCGCCTGACCACGGGTCTCGGTGAGTTCGATCGCGTCCTGGGCGCCGGCCTGGTGCCCGCCTCGCTGGTGCTGGTGGGGGGGGAGCCGGGGGTGGGAAAGTCGACCCTGGTGCTGCAGGCGTGCGCCGGCCTGTGCGCGCGCGGGGCCCGGGTCCTGTACGTTTCGGGCGAGGAGTCGCTGGAACAGCTCCGCCGCCGGGGCGAGCGGGTCGGCGGCCTGACGGAGCGGCTCTACCTGGCCGCGGAGACGTCGCTAGAGGCGGCGGCGGCGCAGGTGGAGCGGGTGAAGCCGGCGGTCCTCGTGGTGGACTCGGTGCAGGCGGTGGCGTCGGACGAGCTGGACGCGCCCCCGGGCACCCTGAGCCAGGTGCGCGCGGTGGCGGACCGCCTGCGCCACATCGCCAAACTGCAGGGCATCTCCACCCTTCTCATCGGACACGTCACCAAGGAGGGGACCCTGGCCGGGCCGAAGGCCCTGGAGCACCTGGTGGACGCGGTCATCGCCTTCGAGGGAGACCCCCACGGGCGGTATCGCATCCTCCGCGCCACCAAGAACCGCTTCGGGTCCACCGACGAGATCGGGGTCTTCCGGATGGCGGGCGAGGGGCTCGGGGAGGTGCCCAATCCCTCGGCCGCGTTCCTGGCGGAGCGGCCGCCGGGCGCTCCCGGTTCGGCGGTGACCGCCAGCCTGGAGGGCACCCGGCCGATCCTCGTCGAGGTGCAGGCCCTGGTGGGCGGCTCGGGCGCGGCCATGCCCCGCCGGGTGGCCACGGGCTTGGAGGGGCAGCGGATGGCGATGCTGCTGGCCGTGCTGGAGAAGCGGCTGGGACTGCCCCTCGGGACCTGTGACGTCTTCCTGAACGTGGCCGGCGGGCTCCGGATCTCTGAGCCGGCGGCGGACCTGGGGGTGGTGGCCGCGGTCCTCTCGACGTACCGTGACCGCCCCTTGGATCCCGGCTGCGTCGTGTTCGGGGAGGTCGGGCTCACCGGGGAGATCCGCGGCGTCCCCCAGGCGGACCGGCGCCTCCAGGAGGCCGCACGCCTGGGATTCACCGCCGCCCTGGTCCCGCCGTCGGCGGCGAACCTGGCCCCGAGAGAGCTCCGGGCCCGCCCGGTGACGAGGGTGCAGGAGCTGCCCGCCGTCCTGTTCCCGCCGGCGGACGGCGGGGCCGCCGGGCGCCCGAATGACCGCCCCGGCGTTTGACCGTCGGGTCGAACTTTGGTACACTCAACACCTCTTTCGCCGACACGAAGGCCACGCACGCGGGGGGGGGAACCATGTTCCAGGTTGGGGAGAAGGTGGTCTATCCCACGCACGGGGTCGGGAAGGTGGAATCCATCGAGGAACGGGAAGTGTCGGGCCTTCGCCAGTCGTATTATGTCCTCAAGATCCTCGGTAACGGGATGCGGGTGATGGTTCCCACCCAGAATGCCGACCGCGTGGGGCTGCGCGGCATCATCGCCAAGCAGGACGTCCCCAAGGTCATGGCCATCCTCAAGAAGAACGATGTGGAGATCTGCTCCAACTGGAATCGCCGGTTCAAGGACAACCTGGAGCGCATCAAGACGGGGTCCCTCTTCGAGGTTGCCTTGGTGCTGCGGAAGCTGGTGGTCTTGCAGAAGGAGCGGAGCCTGTCCTTCGGCGAAAAGAAGATGCTGGAAAACGTGTCCCAGCTCCTGGTGAGCGAGATCTCTCACGCGGCGGGGATCGAAGAGCATGCCGCCAAGCACCTCGTCGACAAGGCCATCGCCAAGGCGTGAGGGGGCGGGAGGTGCGACCCGGGAACCGGCCCGCACTGGGGCGAGCGCCTTCCGGGTGGTCCGGGGGGTCTTCCTGGCCGTCGCCGCCGCGCTAGGGACCCTGTGGGGCTGGGCGGCCGGGCCGCCGTTTCCGTGGGGGACCGTGACCGCCCTGGGGGTCGCCCTGGGCGGGCTGGCCGTGGAGGCCCTGCTGCGGCGGGTCCCGGCCCGGGCGGTGCTGTGCGCCGCGTGCGGCGGGCTGGCGGGATTCGCCGGGGCCGAGGGACTCTTCCGGGTCTTCTGGCCCGGGGGCGCGGCACCCCTGGGGCGGCCCCTGGCGG
Source organism: Candidatus Sulfotelmatobacter sp. (assembly GCA_035625755.1). Lineage (GTDB taxonomy): Bacteria > Methylomirabilota > Methylomirabilia > Methylomirabilales > DASPOZ01 > DASPOZ01. Next base: position 5,246 of record DASPOZ010000427.1, on the reverse strand, counting down.
CCCTGGCCGGGATGTACCTGGGCGCCGCCGTGGCCGTCACCAAACTCCCCGAACTGAACCTCGCCGCCGCCATCCGCATTCTGAAGGAGCCGCCCCGGGCCGAAAGTGTCAAGATCCTGGACACCTCCGTGATCATCGATGGCCGCGTGGCGGACGTCCTGGAGGCCGGGTTCCTGGAGGGGACGCTGGTGGTCCCGGCCTTCGTGCTCCGCGAGTTGCAGCACATCGCCGACTCGTCGGACCCGCTGAAGCGCAACCGGGGGCGCCGGGGGCTGGACATCCTGCAGAAGATGCAGAGGAAGGCCGGCGCCGGGGTGGAGATCAGCGAGCAGGAGTTTCCCGAGATCCGTGAGGTGGACGCCAAGCTGGTGGCCCTGGCCAAGCGGCTGGGCGCGGCGGTGGTGACCAATGATTTCAACTTGAACAAGGTCTGCGAGTTGCACGGCGTGAGGGTGCTCAACGTGAACGAACTCACCAACGCCCTGAGGCCCGTGGTCCTGCCGGGCGAGGACATGCGGGTGTACGTCCTGAAGGAGGGGAAGGAGGCCAATCAGGGCGTGGCCTACCTGGACGACGGCACCATGGTGGTGATCGACAACGGCCGGCGTCATATCGGCCAGACCATCGACGTATGCGTCACCTCGGTGCTCCAGACCACCGCCGGGCGCATGATCTTCTCCCGGCTCAAGGAGGAGGCCGAAGCGGCCTGACGGGCCGGCCCCCGGGCGCATGCGGCGTGTGCCGGTAACCCCATGGGCCCTCCGGGTCTGGTAACGGCCCTCGTCGTGGCGGCGGGGGCGGGGCGGCGCTTCGGCGGGCCCGTCCCCAAGCAGTTCCTGCCTCTCGGCGGCCTCCCACTCCTGGCACACACGCTGCGCGCGTTGGCTGTCCCCGGCCTGGTGGATGCGCTGGTGGTGGCCGTCCCGGCGGGGGAGGAGGCGCGCTGCCGGGTGGAGGTGGTGGCCCCCCTGGCCCTGCCGATCCCCGTGCTCCTGGTGCCCGGGGGTGCCGAGCGCCAGGCCTCGGTGCGCGCGGCCCTGGCACGGGTGGAGGGCCCGGCCGACGTGGTGCTGATCCACGACGGCGTGCGTCCCTTCGTGCCGCGGCGGGACCTGGAGGCGGTGATCGCGGCCGCCCGGGCGCAGGGGGCCGCCATCCTGGCCGTGCCCGTGCGCGACACGTTGAAGCGGGCCGGGTCCGGCGGCCCACCGCTCCGCGTCATCGAGACGGTGCCCCGGGAGGGCCTCTGGGCGGCCCTCACCCCCCAGGCCTTTCGGCGCGACCTCATCGTGCGGGCCCACGAGGTGGCGGCGGGGGGCGCGTCCACGGCGACGGATGACGCCGTGCTGGTGGAACGGCTGGGCCACCCCGTCGCCCTCGTGCCCGGGGCCCGGACCAACATCAAGATCACCGGTCCGGACGATCTGGCGATGGCCGAGGCCCTCCTGGCCCGCGGGGCCGGCCGCTGAGGCGGGCCGCCGGGGACGCCGGCGGGTGGCGCAGGTTCGGAGATGCGCGTGGGGATCGGGTTCGATATGCACCAACTCCGCGAGGGGCGCCGCCTCGTCCTGGGCGGCGTGGAGATCCCGAACCCCCGCGGGCTCGACGGCCATTCGGACGCCGACGCGCTCACCCACGCGGTCATCGATGCCCTCCTGGGGGCGGCCGGGGCCGGGGACATCGGGGCCCGATTCGGCACCGACGCCGCCTGGACGCGGGACATCGCGAGCCTCCGGCTGCTGGAGGAGGCCATGGCGGCGGTGGCGAGGATGGGCTACGTCGTCCACAATGCCGACGCCACCGTCGTGGCCGAGGCCCCGCGCCTGGCGCCGCACATCCCGGCGATGTGCGGGAACCTGGCCCGGGCCCTCCGGGTGGACCACGGACAAGTGAATGTGAAGGCCACCAGCGCCAAGCTCATGGGTCTCATCGGCGCGGGCGAGGGGATCGCCGCCTTCGCCGTGATCTCGCTCCTCCCCGTTCCGCCGGCGGGGGATCCCGCCCCGCCCAGCGTCTAGTCGCACCGCCCGGGACGTTTCATGGCCCTCCACCTGCACAACACCCTGACCCGCCGCAAGGAGCCCTTCGAGCCCCTGGAGCCCGGCCGGGTGCGGATGTACGCCTGCGGCATCACGGCCTATGACGAGTGCCACATCGGGCACGCCCGCGCCGCCCTCACCTTCGACGTCCTCCTCCGCGCCCTGGAGTTCCAGGGGTACCGCGTCACCTACGTCCGCAACTTCACGGACGTGGACGACAAGATCATCGCCCGGGCCGCCGAGCTGGGCCTGCCCTGGCATGAGGTGGCCGCCCGGTACATCGCCACCTACCACCGCGACATGGACCGCCTGGGGATCCGCCGGCCCCACGTGGAACCCCGGGCCACGGAGCACATCCCGCAGATGATCGCCCTGATCGAGGACCTGGTGCGGCGTGGGGTCGCCTACCCGGTGGACGGCGACGTGTACTTCGCCGTGGCGCGGTTCCCCTCCTACGGCAAACTCTCGGGCCGGGACCCGGGGGATCTGCGGGCCGGGGCGCGGGTGGAAGTGGACGAACGGAAGCGGGACCCGCTGGACTTCGCGCTCTGGAAGGCCTCCAAACCCGGGGAGCCCACCTGGGACAGCCCGTGGGGACCCGGCCGGCCCGGGTGGCACATCGAATGTTCCGCCATGTCCACCCACTACCTGGGGGAGTCCTTCGATATCCACGGGGGCGGGGCGGACCTGATCTTCCCCCATCACGAGAACGAGATCGCCCAATCCGAGGCCAGCACGGGGAAGCTCCTGGCGCGCACCTGGATCCACAACGGGTTCGTGAATATCCGGTCCGAGAAGATGTCCAAGTCCTTAGGGAATGTCTTGAACGTCAGGGACCTGTTGGGGCGGGTCACCCCGGAGGCCGTCAAGCTGTTCCTCCTCGGCACCCACTACCGGAGCCCGGTGGACTTCACCTTCGAGCGGCTCGAGGAGGCGGAGCGCTCTGCGGAGCGCCTCCGTGAGGTGGTGCGCGCGGTGGAGCACCTGCCGCTCGGGGCGGGGCCTCCTGCCTCGGAGGCCTTGGGGGCGGCGCTGGCGGCGCGGGAGGAGTTCACGGCGGCCCTCGAGGATGATCTGAATACCCCGCGGGCGTTGGGGGCCCTCTTCACGCTCGTGCGGGAGGTCCACCTGGCCCGCGAGCGGGTGGAACGCTCGCCGGATGCCGCCGGGGCCGCGGCCTGCCGGGCGGGGGTGAGGACGCTGGAGGAGTTGGCCGGGGTCCTGGGCGTGGGGTTGCGACCGGGCGGCGCCGAGGGGCGGCGGACCGCGGCCGGCGACCCGTCGCTGCTGGCCCTGCGGGACTTCCTGCGGGGCCGGCCCGACCTCGGGAGCCTCGAGGATCTGGGGTGGGACGGGGCCACCGTGGACACGGATCGCGTGGTCGAGCGGGCCGTCCAGGTCTTCCGGGCCGAGGCCCGCCGCCGGAAAGACTGGGCCTTCGCCGATCGCCTGCGGGACCTCCTGCGCGCGCTGCGGGTGGAGGTGAAGGACACTCCTCAGGGTCCACGATGGGAATACCTGAGGTAAGCGAGGCGGCCTCGGCCGACGTCCTCCTGGGGCCCAACGCCGTGCGGGAGGCCCTCCGGGCCGGGCGGCGGAAGGTCCGACGCATCTTCCTGGCCCGGGACACGCGGGAAGCGCGCCTCGGCGAGATCGTGGCCGAGGCCGGGCGGCAGGGGATCCCGGTGCGGCAGGTCACGCGGGACCGCCTGGCGTCCCTGGCCGCAACGGAGCGGCACCAGGGGGTCATCGCCCTGGCCGACCCGTTCACCTACGCCGATCCGGAGGAGGTGGCGGGCCGTGCGGCCTCCCGCTCGCCCCTCCCCCTGGTCGTGGCTCTGGACGGGATCGAGGACCCGCAGAACCTCGGGGGCATCCTCCGCACGGCTGAGATCCTGGGGGTGGACGCGGTCATCCTCCCCCGGCACCGGGCGGCCGCAGTGACGGCGAGTGTCTTGCGCGCGGCCAGCGGGGCGGCCGAGCACTTGCCGGTGGCCCGGGCCACGAATATGCCCGCCTGCCTGGAACGCCTGAAAGCGCTCGGCTACTGGATCTGCGGGGCGGCCGTGGAGGGTGGGACACCCCTTCACCAGGCCGACCTGGTCCGCCCCCTGGCCCTGGTGGTGGGTGGGGAGCATAGCGGCCTGCGCCCGGGCGTCCGCGGCCGCTGCGACATGCTGGTCAGCATCCCCATGCCGGGCAGGGTGGGGTCCTTGAACGCCGGGGTTGCGACCGCCATCATCCTCTACGAGGCCCAAAGGCAGCGTTGCCTTCCCTGTGGCGAAAAAAAGATAAAATAGAAGTAAATTAAAGAAAATAATAAGAAATAGCTAAAAAATACCATCTTTTAACTTAGCTGGATGTTGACTCAAGAAACCGAAGAAAAAAGAGGCTTTGAAATAATGGATGGTGGGAGTATTATATGCGTTTGTCTGCTGGCGTAGCTCAGTGGTAGAGCAGCTGATTTGTAATCAGCCGGCCGGGGGTTCGAATCCCTTCGCCAGCTCCAGGCGACGTGGTGGGATTCGCTGGAACACCCAGCCTTCGGGGGGAGATACCCAAGCGGCCAAAGGGGGCAGACTGTAAATCTGTTGGCTCAACGCCTTCGGAGGTTCGAATCCTCCTCTCCCCACCATCGGGCCGTCCAGTGGCATCTGGTGACGCCGGGATCGCCGCAAGGGGCGGCGATGCGTGCCCTCGGGCGACAACCCGAAGACTCCAGGCGGGAATAGCTCAGTGGCTAGAGCGTCAGCCTTCCAAGCTGAGGGTCACGGGTTCGAATCCCGTTTCCCGCTCCAGTTGGACCCTCTCGCCTCACGGCATCCCTGACGCCGGGCGGCAGTGCCCTCGCACCCTCGGGCCGACGGTCGCCGGGGGGGCGTTCAGCGATCGGCCGTGGGCCCATCGTCGGCACCGCGGGGCATCGCCGCCGGCAGGACGTACAGGCCCACGTAGCTCAGTCGGCAGAGCGCGTCCTTGGTAAGGACGAGGTCACCAGTTCGATCCTGGTCGTGGGCTCCACGCGCGTGAAGGCCCCGCTTCGGCGAGCCGGGTGAAGGAGGACCGCATGGCCAAAGCCAAGTTCGAGCGGACCAAGGAGCACATGAACGTCGGCACCATCGGGCACATCGACCACGGGAAGACCACCCTCACCGCGGCCATCACCAAGGTCCTCTCGGCGGCGAACCCCAAGGTCGCCTTCACCCC
>DASPOZ010000426.1:0-2192 GCA_035625755.1 Candidatus Sulfotelmatobacter sp. | reverse complement strand
GAGGCGTACTGGGATGTACGCCGCAGCGAGCGCGCGAGCGCGCCAACGCCGCAGGTGGGCCTTTTTCAGCAGCCTGCTAGAGGAGATCAATCACTCCCATGACCCTTGAGCACCAGTACATCGGCGCGTCGGTGAAGCGGGTGGAGGACCCGCGGCTCCTCCGGGGCCTGGGCAAGTACGTGGGCGACGTGCGCTTGCCCGGGATGCTGCACGCGGCCGTGCTGCGCAGCCCCCACGCCCACGCGCGCCTGCGCGGCATCAACGCCTCGGACGCCATCGGCCGGCCCGGCGTGGTGGCGGCGTATACGGCGGCAGACTTGGGCGACGTGGGCCGTATCCCCGTGCGTCTGGGCCCCAAGCCCTCGCTGGTGGCGTGCCTTCAGCCTCCCCTGCCCCGGGACAAGGTGCGCTACGTGGGCGAGCCGGTGGCGCTGATCATCGCCCGCGATCGGTACGCCGCCGAGGACGCCCTGGACCGCATCGCCGTGGACTACGATCCCCTCCCCTGCGTGGCCGACGCCCTGCGCGCCATGGAGCCGGACGCCCCGGTCCTGCACGAGGTCATCGGTACCAACGTGGTGGAGCGCTTCCTCATGGAGAGCGGCGACGCGGAACGGGCCATGGCCGCCGCGCCCTGCCGCATCCGGGAGCGCTTCACCCTCAATCGGCATACCGGCGTGCCCCTGGAGACGCGGGGCCTGCTGGCCGCCTACGACCCGGGCACGCGCGTGCTCACCGCCTGGGGCCCCACCAAGGTGCCCCACTTCAACCGCCGCGTCCTCTCGGAACTCATGGGCCACCCCGAAAGCCTCATCCGCTTCGTGGAGCCCGAGGTGGGGGGCGGTTTCGGCGTGCGGGGCGAGTTCTACCCCGAGGACTTCCTGATCCCGTGGGCCGCCATGCGCCTGGGGCGCCCCGTGCACTGGATCGAGGACCGGCGCGAGCACCTGATGGCCACCAACCACTCGCGCCAGCAGCACCACGAGGTGGAGATCGGCGTGGACCGCGACGGCACGATCCTGGCCCTGCGGGACCGCATCGCGGTGGACCTGGGGGGCTACATCCGCACCCACGGCGTGATCGTGCCCGAGCTGACCGCGGCCCTGCTCCACGGCCCCTACCGCGTGCCCCACTACCGCTGCGAGGTCCTCTGCGTCCTCACGGATAAGACGCCCACCGGCACCTACCGCAGCCCCGGCCGCTTCGAGTGCAACTTCGTGCGCGAACGCCTCGTGGACATGGTGGCCGCGCGGCTCGGCCTGGACCCGGCGGAGGTGCGCCGGCGCAACTTCATCCCGCCCGAGGCCATGCCCTACACGGTGGGCACCTCCACCCTGGGCCAGCCCACCGTGTACGACAGCGGGAAATACGCCAGCGCCTTCGAGGCCGCGCTGAAGGCCATCGACTATCCGGCCATGCGGGCCCAGCAGGCGCGGGCGCGGCGCGAAGGCCGCTACCTGGGCATCGGCTTCGGCTGCTTCGTGGAGAAGGCCGGCCTGGGGCCGTGGGAGAGCGCCCGCGTGGAGGTGGATGAGTCCGGCCACGTGGTGGTGTACACGGGCGTCTGCTCCGTGGGCCAGGGGCTCGAGACTTCCATGGCCCAGATCTGCGCGCAGGTGCTGGGCATCCGCTTCGAGGACGTGACGGTGGTCCACGGCAACACGGCCATGATCCCCTTCGGCGTGGGCGGGTTCGCCAGCCGGGGCACGGTGGTGGGGGGCTCCGCCGTCTTCGAGGCCACGCGCAAGGTGCGGGTGAAGATGCTGGACCTGGCGGCCCACCACCTGGAGGCGCGGCGCGACGATCTGGTGGTGGAGGGCGGCAGGGTGTACGTGCAGGGCGTGCCCGGCCGGGCCCTCACCTTCAAAGAGCTGGCCCGCGCCGCCGCCCCCGGCGCAGCGCGGCCCGCGGGGATGGAGCCGGGGCTGCAGGCTGACCACATCTTCCAGGCCCCCAAGATGTGCTACCCCTACGGGACGCACGTGGCGGTGGCCGAGGTGGACCCTGGCACGGGCGGCGTAACCATTCGCGCCTACGCCATCGCCTACGATGTGGGGAAGGCCATCAACCCCATGATCATCGAGGGGCAGCTCGTGGGCGGGCTGGGCCAGGGGGTCGGAGGCACCCTGCTGGAGGAGCTGGCCTACGGCGGCGACGGCCAGATCCTCACCACGAGCTTCATGGATTACCTG
>DASPOZ010000425.1:0-2543 GCA_035625755.1 Candidatus Sulfotelmatobacter sp. | reverse complement strand
CTGCACCTCGCCCTTCTCCCGGTTCACCTCCACGAAGGCGATCTGCGTGGCGAACCCGTAGGCCACGTGCATCCGGTGCCCGCCCGTGTTGCCGCGATCCCCCAGGCCCCTAGTGGCCGGCGGCACGTATTCCACCTCGGCGCGCACCGGTTCGTCCCCGGCGGCGGCCACCTGGCCCCAGTTCACGGAGCGCCCGGTCCCATCCTTGGCGATGATGCGCCCGTCCCGCACCTCCAGCATCTGGGGCGGCAGCCCCAGGATGGGCGAGGCCAGCCGCTTCATCTCCCCGAGAAGCTGGTCCGCGGCCTTCATCACCGCGTTGCCCGTCATGAAGGTCTGCCGCGACGCCGAGGAGACGCCGCCGTAGGGGGTGGTCTTCGTGTCGCCCATCACCACGCGCACCTGGTCGAAGTCCACCTGGAGCGCCTGCGAGGCGACCTGGGCGATCACCTGGTTGACCCCCTGCCCGTTGTCCGCCGCGCCCGCGAACACCGTGACACGGCCCTTGGCGTCCACCTCCACGCGGGCCCCGGCGCGATCGATGGTCTCTTCTTCGCCGTGGCCCAGGCCCACGTTCTTGAACCCGCACGCCACCCCGATCCCGCGCCCCGGCTTCTCCCGCTTCCACGCCTTCCAGTCCGGCCAGCCGGCGGCGGCCGCCGCCTTCTCGATGGTGTCCAGCAGGCCCACGCTCTCTTCCAGCACGTGGCCCGTGGCCAGCCTGCTCCCCACCTTCACCGCGTTGCGCCGGCGCAGCTCGATGGGATCCATCCCCAGCTTCTCGGCCGCCACGTCCAGGTTGCACTCGCAGGCGAAGTTGGCCTGGGGCGTGCCGAAGCCCCGCATGGCCCCGCCGATGGCGTTGTTGGTGTAGGTGGCGATGGCGTCGATCTTGGCCGCCTCCACCTCGTAGGGGCCCATGGCGTGGGTGGCGGCCCGCAGCATCACGATGTAGCCGAAGGAGGCGTACGGCCCGGTGTCCGAGAGGATGGTCACCTCCTGCGCCTTGACCTTCCCTTCGCGCGTGGCCCCCGTCTTCTGCCGGATCACCATCGGGTGCCGCTTGGTGGAGACGATGAGCGATTCCTCGCGGGAGTAGACGAACTTCACGGGGCGGTTGAGCCTGCGGGCCAGCAGGGCGGCGTGGATCTGACAGGTGAGGTCCTCCTTGCCGCCGAACGCGCCGCCCGTCGTCGTGAGGCGCACGCGCACCCGCTCCACGGGCACGGCCAGGTTGGCCGCGATCTGCATGCGGTCCGAGAACACGTTCTGGGACCCGGTCCACACGGTCACCGTGCCGTCCGGCTCCACCTCGGCCACGCAGGCCTCGGGCTCCAGGTAGGCGTGCTCCTGGCAGGGCAGCTCGTAGGTCTGCTCCACCACCACGGCCGATTCGGCGAAGGCCTGCTCCAGGCGCTCCACGTTGTGCCGCACCTTCACGTGGCAGAGGATGTTCCGGTCGGGGTGTGCCTCGTGCACCAGGGGCGCCCCCTCCGCCAGGGCCTGGTGCACGTCCAGCACGGGCGGCAGGTCCGCGTACTCCACCGCGATCAGCTCCAGGGCGCGCCGGGCGACGCGCACCGTGTCCGCCGCCACGATGGCCACGGGGTCCCCCACGTAGCGCACCTTGTCCGCGCAGAGCACCGGCTGGTCCGCCGTGATCAGGCCGAAGCGGTTCGTGCCCGGGATGTCCTTGGCCGTGAGCACGGCGTGCACGCCGGGCAGGGCCTCGGCCCCCGAAGTCTCGACGCGGAGGATGCGGGCGTGGGGGCGCCCGGCGCGCAGCGTGGCCCCGTGGAGCATGCCGGGCAGGTAGAGATCGTCCGCGTAGGGGGCGGCGCCCGCGACCTTCTCGTAGGCGTCGTTGCGGACGGGCGAGGAGCCCACGCCGCGCGCGGGGCTGGGCTCGCTGCCGTACCTGCCGTCCACCACGTCGTAGATGGCCTCCAGGATGCTGTTGTAGCCGGTGCAGCGGCAGATGCTCAGGGCGAGGGCGCGGTTGATCTGGTCACGGGTGGGTCGGGGATGCTTGTCCAGGAGGGCGCGGACGGCGACGATGTAGCCGGGCGTGCAGGCCCCGCACTGGAACCCGGCTTCCTTCATGAAGGCGTGCTGCACGGGGTCCAGCTTGCCGTCCACGGCCAGGCCCTCGATGGTGGTCACCTGGGCCCCGGCCGCCTTCTCCAGGGGGACGACGCAGGCCTTCTTGGGGTGGCCGTTCAGGATGACGGTGCAGGACCCGCAGTGGCCCGTGCCGCAGCCGTTCTTGCTGCCCAGCAGGCGCAGATCCTCGCGGATCGCGTCGAGGAGCGTTTTCTCCGGCTCCCAGGGCACGCGACGCGCCACCCCGTTCACCGTCAGTTCCACGTGGTCCAGCGCCGCAACCATGGCGTCCCCCCGACTCGGGCGCGGAGCCGAGCTGGTTCTCCTCGGGCGGAAACCTCACTTAAGCAGGCTGCTCAAAAAGGTCCAGATGCAAGGCGGCGCCCGGATTCCGCAATCCGCGATCCGCATTCCGCAATGGAGAAGTGGGCCTTTTTCAG
>DASPOZ010000424.1:0-3338 GCA_035625755.1 Candidatus Sulfotelmatobacter sp. | reverse complement strand
ATGGTCCTTGGCCGAGGCCCGCAGGTGCTGGACCGCGTCCGGCCCGGCCATGGCCGTGAGGGCGAGGATGGCCCCCGCCACGGCCAGGGCCCACCATGTCTTGTGTCGTCGCTCCATCATGGGAATGCGGGGAGCATAGCCGTGCAGTATGCGCCTTGTCAAGCTGTGCGCCTTCGGCCGCCCAACCCCCTGCATCACTTCTGGATCACCTCCAGGCGGACCACCAGGAGCGCGCCGGGGGTGTCCTTGAGGGTGAAGCGCACCGGGCTGCCCGGCCCGATGCCCCGCAGCAGCTTCGCCGAGCGGACGATGAAGGGGTGCGTCATGCTCTTCTCCATCAGGCCGGGAATGGCGTCGTGGCGCAGGACGATCACGGGGCGCTTCGCGTCAAACGGCGACGGCGCGGCCAGGACGGCGAGCACCACGCCCGTCCCGTGATACATGCCGGGGCCGCTGAGGTCTTCGGGACGCAGCCACAGGAACCACGCGCCGGCCCCAGCGGCCAGGGCGGCAAGCCCGGCGCCGAGCAGGAGGAACCGCCGCCGGCGAAGCCCCCCCTCGGTCCTCACTCCCGAGCGCTCCATTCTGCCCGTCGCCGCAGGCTCCGGATGTAGTTGACCAGGTGCCATCGCTCCTCGTCGTTGAGGCTCTCGCCGTAGGCCGGCATGGGCGTGTCGGGGATCCCGCGGGCGAGCCACCAGAAAAGATCGCCATCGGTGTGCTGGGCCATGTGATCCCCGGTCAGATCCAGGTTCACGGCGTACATGGACAGGTCCGGCGTCAGATCCAGCGGGCTCGGCCTTCCGCGGGCGCCGTGGCAGATGGCGCAGTTCTCGCCGAACAGCGCTCGCCCCGCCGCCAGGGACTTCGCGTCCGCCGCGATGGGGTTCCTCCGCAGCGTGGCGGGCGTGGCGTCCACGGCCAGGGCCGGCCAGACGTACAGCCAGGCCACGACCAACAGCCCGGACGCCATCCCCACCTCCGCCCAGCGCCGCCGCCACGCGCCGATGCCGGCCAGGACGCAGGATGCCAAGGCCAGCCCGGCCCCGATGAGCACCTGGCGCCGGGTCGCCTGGCCTGCCCACGCGGCGGAGAGGCTCAGCCGCGTGGCCCGGGGGGCGTCCGGATCGATGCGGGAGAAGCCGGAGTCGCCCAGCATCAGGGCGAAGCGCGCCACCGCGTCTTCCTGGCCCTTCCGGCGCACGATCACCAGCAGGTCCCACCGGCCCCGCAGGCTGAAGAAGATCTCGGCATCGTACCGGCCGTCGCCGCGCGCCGTGGCATTGACGGCCGGAACGCGCACCTCCTCCTCCATCGTCTCGGGGCGCAGGATCACGCGGGCATCCGGGGGCGGCTGCCCCTGCGCGTCGAGGATCGAGACGGCGGCCCGGCTCGGCGCCAGCAGCCCCCCGGGGGACGTGATGGTGACGGTCAGCGTGAGCCCGCTGTCCTGGGCCTCCAGCGTGATGGGCGGGGGCGGCCCGTAGGCCGCCTCCTTGGGCGGCGGGAGCTGGGTGAGGGCGGCGGCGCAGAGCAGGGCGCCCCCGGCAAGGACCACCTCCCCCCGCACGACCCAGTCGCTGCGGCCGAACCGCCCCTCGCCCCAGGTCCACAGCCGTGCCCCGATCGGCCCCCGGCCCCCGGCCCCCGCCCCCCCATGCACAAGCCTCCCGCGGCACCACAAGGTGTTCAGCCACGCCAAGCCCAGGAGGGGCAGCAGGAGAAGAACCTTGATGGTGAGGGTGCCGCCGTAGAGGGTGCGCCAGAGCGCGGCCCAGGCCGGCACCTGGACGAGGGCGCCGAGGATCCCCGTGAGAACCAGCAGGATGACGGAGGTCGCGGCCCAGGGGGTGAAGCGGCGCATGGCCTCGCGCAGCGGAATGCCCGCCAGGCCGGATGTGCTGTCGCCCGCCGGGGGGTGCGCGAGGCGCGCCAGCAGGATCAGCCCGCCGGTCCAGAGGGCGGCGGCGGCGAGATGCACGAAGTCGGGGACGGCCCGCCATAGGCCTCCCGCCGCCGCCATGTGGCTGGCCACGGCCACCGAGGCCAGGGAACTTACCGACAGGATGAGGACGCCGGGAAGGGCGATGAGGTCGTCCTCCCGAAGGCGCGTGGCCAGGGAGGCCACGCCCGTGAGGAGTGCCAGGCGGATGAAGGTGGCGATGCTGGACCAGGTGCCCAGGGCCACCGGGATCGCCGGGAAGAAGATCAGGAGCTGGAGCGTCTGGGCCGCCGGGGCCTCGGAGACCTGGAGCCATTCGAGTTGCAGCGAGAGCACGCCGCCCGCCAGGGAGACCAGGGCGCCGCGGGAAATGAGGGGGACGAGGCCGGGCGGGAGGGCGCCGAGGGGCGCACCGGGTGCCGCGGCCGGCCTCACCACCGCCAGCCACACCACGAGCACCCCGGTGATGGCCAGGAGGGCCAACAGGTGCGCCCACACGGCGGCCACGCGGAGGGAGCGCAGCCCCCAGACCCAGGCCTGCTGCCCGGGGGACGCCGCCGCGGGGGCGGCCAAGGCGCCCACGGTCCCCTCGAATCCCGGCGGCACGTTGGCGAAGGCGAAGGCGCCGCGCGTCACGTGCCCGTCCACGGCCGAGAGCACCTTCCAGGCCACCGTGTAGGCGCCCGGCTCGATCTTCTCCAGGGGAAACTCGGCCGCCTTCCGCTCGGCGTCCGTGAGCTTGAGGGGACCTTCGTGCACCACCTTGCCGGCCCGGTCCAGCAGCCGCAGGGTGCTCACCTCGGGCACCACCGCCTCGTCGAACCAGAGCCTGATGGAGGGCGGCGCGACGGTGAGACGGGCCCCCTGCGGCGGGTCCGTGCCGCGGACGTTGGCGTGGGCCCACGCCGGGCGCGCGCAGGCCGCGGAGAGGTGCGCCGCCGCAACCAGCGCCCCGGTCGCCAGGGCGAAGGCCCGGCCGGCTTTTTGCCGCCTGTTCGCCATCATCTTCCCGCCGTGGCCCCCGGCGGCTTCCGCGGAGACGTGGGGTGCCTGCGATCCCTCGCGGCCGCGGGCGGAGAGATGCGAAAGCCGCTCCATCCTACAAGATCGCAGGGGGGAATGACAAAGGCATCGGTCGAACGGTTACCGATCCAGCAGGCGCGCCATCCGCCAACGGAGCCGGGCCCAGCCGGGATCCGGGGCGGGGTCCACCGTGATGACGATATGTTCCCCCTGGGAGGCCGAGCAGGCGAATTGGTATCGGCCCGGGGCACTGAAGGGCAGCCGATAGGTCTGACCGGGGGCCAGGAGCACAGGGCCGAACCGTTGCTGCACCGTATCCTCGTTCTTCACGACGACGACGTCGCGAACCCCGAGGGTGAGTTGCAGGCGGGCC
>DASPOZ010000423.1:0-8878 GCA_035625755.1 Candidatus Sulfotelmatobacter sp. | reverse complement strand
CTATATTGACATCCTTCAAACCTGACTGATGAACGATTCCAGACCCAGGGCCGCGAGGACGGGATGAAGACCTACGTTCCGAAAGTCGGCGAGATCGAACGCAAGTGGCACCTGGTGGACGCCCAGGGGAAGGTGGTGGGCCGCCTCGCTTCGCAGGTGGTTCGCCTGCTGCGGGGAAAGCACAAGCCCATCTATACGCCGCACATGGACACGGGCGACTTCGTGGTGGTGATTAACGCGGAGAGGGTCCTCCTGACCGGAAAGAAGTTGACGGACAAGGTATACTACCGCCACTCGGGATACCCCGGCGGGATCAAGAGTACCACGCCGGTGCGGGTGCTGCAGGCGAAGCCGGAGCGGGTGGTAGAGCAGGCCATCCGGGGGATGCTCCCCAAGACCAAGCTGGGGGACGCGCTGTTCCGCAAGGTGAAGGTGTACGCCGGGGGGGCGCACCCCCACGCGGCTCAGCAGCCGCAACCGGCGGCGGTGGAGGCGTAGCAGGCCGCTGAAAAAGGCCCACATGCGGCGTTGGCGCGCTCGGGCGCTCGCTGCGGCGTACACGGAGTACGCCTCACTCGGCCCATCGCGCGCCGCCTTGCATCTGGTGTGAGCAGCCTGCGGTACGGGGGTTATTCAAGCAAGCATCAAGACACTGGTGAGGCCGGGGCCCGGAGGGAGCATGACCGAGCAGACATTCTATGGAACGGGACGGCGCAAGACGTCGGTGGCGCGCGTGTGGCTCCTGCCGGGCCAGGGGGCGCTGCGGGTGAACCAGCGCCCGGTGGAAACCTACTTCGTCCGCACCGGGTACCTGCAGGACATCATGCAGCCCCTCAAAGTGGCCGGGGCCGAGGGCCGGTTCGACGTGATGGCGACGGTGAGCGGCGGCGGGCTCACCGGCCAGGCCGGGGCCGTCCGGCTGGGGATCTCGCGGGCCCTGGTGGCCAGCGATCCCGCGTTGAAGGTTACCCTGAAGAAGCACGGATTCCTCACCCGGGACCCCCGGGTCAAGGAGCGTAAGAAGTACGGTCAGCCGGGCGCGCGGGCCCGCTTCCAGTTCTCCAAGCGCTAGCAGCGAGGTGAAGTGGGAAAAAAGGAGGGCCGGCATCGGCCTTCCTTTTTTTGTGCCCGGCGGGTAGGGCCATGGGACGGCACGCGGAGAGCGGCGACAAGCATCTGAAGGTGGCGGTGGTGGGTGCCAGCGGGTACACCGGCGGGGAGGTGCTGCGTCTCCTGGCCCAGCACCCGCGCGTCGAGGTGACGCACGTCACGGCGGACACCCACGCCGGCAAGCCGGTGGCAGCCGTCTTCCCCAGCCTGCGGGGCATCTTCAACCTCTCGTGCGAGCGGCTGGACCCGGCCGTGGTGGCGCGGGCGGCGGATGTGGTGTTCCTCTGCCTGCCCCACAAGACGTCCATGGAGGTGGGGGCGAGCCTCCACCGGATGGGCACCCGGGTGATCGACCTGAGCGCTGATTTCCGGCTCAAGGACCCGGCGGCCTATCGGGAGTGGTACGGGATGGACCACGTGGCGCCCGATCTGCTTCGCGAGGCCGCCTACGGGCTGCCGGAACTGCACGCCCCGCGCATCGCCGCCGCCCGCCTCGTGGCCGTACCCGGCTGCTATCCTACCGGCGCCCTGCTGGGGCTGGCCCCGCTGGTGGCCCGGCAGATGGTGGATGTGGACGCCATCGTGATCGATAGCATCTCCGGCGCCTCCGGCGCGGGGCGCAAGCCGGACCTGGCCCTCCACTTCTCCGAGCTGAACGAGAACGCGCGGGCCTACGGCGTGGCCCGCCACCGCCACACGCCGGAGATCGAACAGGAGCTGTCCGGGCTGGCCGGGCGCGAGGTGCTGGTGGCCTTCACCCCCCACTTGGCCCCCCTGACCCGGGGCATCCTCACCACCCTGCATCTCACGCCCAGCAGCCGCAGCTCGGTGGCCGAGCTGCTGGCGGTCACCCGGGAGTACTATCGGGGGCGGCCCTTCGTGCGCGTGCTTCCGGAGGGCGAGTTCCCGGAGACCAAGCATGTGGCCGGGTCCAATTTCTGCGACATCGGGATCGCGGTGGAGCCGCGCACGGGCCGCGGCGTGGTGGTGACGGCCATCGACAACCTGGTGAAGGGAGCGGCGGGGCAGGCGGTGCAGTGCCTCAACCTGATGGCCGGCTGGGACGAGGCCACCGGGCTGCGCCTTCCCGCCCTCTACCCGTGACCGGCCCGACCGCCGACCGTGGACGGCCGACCGCCGCAGACTGCTGGAAGGCCGCCGGCCGCCCGCGGTCGGCCGTCGGCGGTCAGCGGTCAGTGTAGAGGAGCGAGGGATGCCCGGGACGACGGGGGCGCTGCTGGAGGTATCCGGCGGGATCACGGCCGTCAAGGGCGTGCGGGCCGCCGGGGTGGCGTGCGGCATCAAGGCGGGCCGCCTGGATCTGGCCCTCATCGTCTCGGACCGTCCCGCGCCTGTGGCGGGGGTGTTCACCCGGAACCGCGTGCGGGCCGCCCCCGTGCTGCTCTGCCAGAAGCTGCTGGCCGGCCGGCGCCTCACGGCCATCGTGGCCAACAGCGGGAACGCCAACGCGTGCACCGGCAGGCCGGGCCTGGCCGACGCCGAGTTGGTGGGGAAGTGGACGGCGGAGGCGCTGCGCCGCCCGGCCCGTGAGGTGTTCGTCTGCTCCACGGGCGTCATCGGGCAGCGCCTACCCCTGGAGAAGATCCGCCGGGGGGTGCGCCAGGCGGCCTTGAGCCTCAGCGCCGAGGGCGGACGCAACGCCGCCCTGGCCATCATGACCACGGATCGCCGTCCCAAGGAACGCGCCGTGGCCTTCACCGTGGATGGCCTGCGGGCCACGGTGGGGGGCATCGCCAAGGGGGCCGGCATGATCTGCCCCGATATGGCCACGACCCTCTGTTTCCTGGCGACGGATGCCACCGTGGAGGCCCCTCACCTCCAGCGCGCCCTGCGGGAGGCGGTGGACCGATCGTTCAACCGGATCAGCGTGGACGGGGACACCAGCACCAACGACACGGTGCTCTGCTTCGCCACGGGGCGGGCGGGGGCGCCCAGGCTTACGCCGCGGTCGGCCGGCTGGGAACGCTTCCGGGAGGCGCTGACGCGGGTGGCCTGCGACCTGGCACATCTGGTGGTGCGGGACGGCGAGGGGGCCACCAAGTTCGTGGAGGTCCGCGTGAAGGGCGCGCGCACCCCGGCCGACGCCCAGGCGGCGGCGCGGGCCATCGCGAACTCGCTGCTGGTGAAGACGACGCTGTACGGGCAGGACTGCAACTGGGGCCGGGTCTTCGCCGCCGCGGGCCGGTCCGGCGCCCAGGTGGCGTCGGATCGCCTGGCCCTGAGCGTGTGCGGGGTGCCGGTGGCGAAGGGCGGGCTGGGGCTCGGCCCGCTGGCGGAGCAGCAGGCCAACGAACGGCTCCGCGAGGCCGACGTCACCCTGGACCTCGACCTGGGGCTCGGCCGGGCCGAGGCCGTGATGTGGACCTCCGACCTGACCGAAGAGTACGTGAAGGAGAACGCGGCGTACCGGAGCTAACCCATTGCGGATTGCGGAATGCGGATTGCGGAATCGGGATGGGGGCCGAAAAGGGCCTCAGCGCCCTTCGACAATCCGCAACCCGCAATGCGCATTCCGCAATGGCAGGGGGGCGGTTGCGGCGCCCCGCAACTGCGTGCTATAAGAGACGGGACCAACATTTCACACGCCCCGTACGGCGCACCGGCGGGTCCCATTCCCCACGGGTTCGCGCATGGCGCGAAGGGGAGGGTGCCGGGGCAAGGGGGCGGCGGCGCAACCCACGGAAGGGAGAGCAACGTGTCCACAGTCACCATCAAGGATCTGCTCGAGGCGGGGGTCCACTTCGGGCACCAGACCAAGCGCTGGAACCCGAAGATGAAGAAGTATCTCTTCGGGGAACGGAACGGCATTTACATCATCGACCTGCAGAAGACCTTGAAGAAGTTCGAGGAAGGCATCGCCTTCATCCGGAGCGTGGCGGCGGAGCAGCCGATCCTCTTCGTGGGAACCAAGAAGCAGGCGGCCGACATCGTGCAGGACGAGGCGATGCGGTGCGGCATGCACTGGGTGAACCGCCGCTGGCTGGGCGGGACCCTCACCAACTTCCAGACCATCCGCAAGAGCATCGCCCGCCTGAAGCACCTGGAGGACATGCGGGAGAAGGGCCAGATGGACCAGCTCCCCAAGAAGGAGGTCCTGCGGCTCACCCGGGAGATGGAGAAGCTCAACCACGCCCTGCTGGGGATCAAGCAGATGGACCGGCTGCCGGGGGCGGTCTTCGTGGTGGATACCAAGAAGGAACGCATCGCGGTGATGGAGGCCCGCCGCCTGCAGATCCCCCTGGTGGCCGTGGTGGATACCAACTGCGATCCGGACGAGATCGATTACCCGATCCCGGGCAACGACGACGCCATCCGCGCCATCCGCCTGGTGACCTCCAAGGTCGCGGAGACGGTCCTGGAGGTGCGGGGGGCGGCCGAGAAGGAAGTCCCGCCGGAGGCCGCCGAGGAGCAGCTGCTGGCCGCGGGGGCCGCGCCCGTGGGCGCGGGGGCGCCCGGGGCGCCCGCCGGGGAGCCGGCCTCCGTCGCCTGAGGCCCTCATACACCGCCCGCCGCGGGCCGGATGGCCGGCGCGGCGGGCCATCACGCCCCACGAGGCACGCGAGACGCGATGAGCATCACGCCGGAGATGGTCAAGGCCCTGCGCGAGCGGACCAGCGCGGGCATCATGGAGTGCAAGCGGGCCCTGGAGAAGGCCAAGGGCGACCTGGACGGCGCCGCCCAGCTCCTGCGCGAGGAGGGCGCCGCCAAGGCGGACAGGAAGGTGGGGCGGGCGGCCGGCGAGGGCGTCGTGGCCGCCTGCGTGGCCCCGGCGGGGAAGGCCGGGGCGCTGGTGGAGCTCAACTGCGAGACGGATTTCGTGGCCCGCACGGTGCCCTTCGCCGGCCTGGCCGCCGGCCTGGCCGAGCAGGTGTGCGCCGAAGGGGTGCCGCCGGACATGGGGGCCTTCCTGGACCGCCCGGCCCTGCACGGCGCCGGGGGCCAGACGGTGGGGCAGCGGGTGAAGGAAACCATCGCGGCCCTGGGCGAGAATATTGTGGTACGGCGCGCGGAGCGCCTGGCCGCGGCCGGCGAGGCCGGGCTCGTGACGGCCTACATCCACGCCGGGGGCAAGATCGGCGTGCTGGTGGAGATGGCTGCGGGAAGCCCGGCGGCCGCGGCCCGCGAGGAACTCGCCCGGCTGGCGCGGGACGTGGCCATGCAGGTGGCCGCCATGGCCCCGCGCTGGGTGCGCCGCGGGGAGGTGCCGGCCGAGGCGCTGGAACAGGAGCGTGCCGTGCTGCGCGCCCAGCCGGACATGCAGGGGAAGCCCCCGGCCGTGCAGGCGAAGATCGTGGAGGGGCGCCTGGGGAAGTTCTACGCCGAGGCGTGCCTGCTGGATCAACCCTTCATCAAGGACGAGGAGCGGAAGGCCACCGTGGGCCAACAGGTGGAGGCGGTGGCCAAGGCGCTGGGGGCCGCGGTGGAGGTGCGCCGGTTCTGCCGCTTCAAGGTGGGCGAAGCCACTTGACGAATACGGAATACGGAATGCGGAATGCGGAATGGAGGACCCGGTGGGCGGCGGCTGGGGCGTCATTCCGCATTCCGCATTCCCTATTCGGCGTTGGGTGCTGAGGTGGCGACCCCGAAGTACCGTCGAATCCTTCTGAAGTTGAGCGGGGAGGCGCTGGCCGGGTCCCAGGAATATGGCATCGACCCGGTGGTGGTCCGGTACATCGCCGGCGAGGTCCGCGACGTGCATGGCCTGGCGGTCCAGGTGGCCATGGTGGTGGGGGGCGGGAATATCTTCCGCGGCGTGGCCGCCTCGGCCCAGGGCATGGACCGGTCCTCGGCGGACTACATGGGCATGCTGGCCACCGTGATCAACGGCCTGGCCCTGCAGGATGCCCTGGAACAGATCGGGGTCACCACGCGCGTCCAGACGGCCATCGAGATGCGCGAGGTGGCCGAGCCCTTCATTCGGCGCCGGGCCATCCGGCACCTGGAGAAGGGGCGGGTGGTGATCTTCGTCGGCGGGACCGGCAACCCGTACTTCACCACCGATACGGCGGCGGCGCTGCGCGCCATGGAGGTGTCGGCCGAGGTGGTGATCAAGGCCACCAAGGTGGACGGGGTGTACACCGCCGATCCCCGCCAGGACCCCACCGCGCAGAAATTCGACGAGCTGACGTACTTGGAGGCGCTCAACCGGCGCCTCCACGTGATGGATTCCACGGCCATGTCCCTCTGCATGGACAACATGTGCCCCACGGTGGTCTTCAACCTCCACGCCCCCGGACACCTCCGGCAGGTGGTCTGCGGGGAGAGGGTGGGCACCCTGGTGCGGGGATAGCGGCGATGCTCAAGGACCTCACGCAGCGGGCCGAGCGGGACATGCGGAAGGCCATCGAGGCCGCCGTACGCGAGTTCAACGGGGTGCGGACCGGCCGGGCCTCCCCCGCGCTCCTGGACGGCATCATGGTGGACAGCTACGGCACGCTCCTGCCGCTCCCCAAGACGGCCAACGTGGCCGCGGCGGGCACCAAAGAGCTCACCGTGACGCCGTGGGACCCCTCGCTGCTGCCCCACATCGAAAAGGCCATCCTCAAGTCGGACCTGGGCATCACCCCCACCACCGCCGGGAAGATGATCCGCCTGGCGGTCCCCCCGCTGACGGAAGAGCGGCGCAAGGAACTGGTGAAGGTGGTGCGGCGGATGGCCGAGGAGGGGCGGGTGGCCATCCGGAACGTCCGCCGGGACGCCAACGAGGGCATCAAGAAGCTCGAGAAGGACAAGAAGGTCTCCGAGGACGAGGGGCGGCGCGGCGTGGACCAGGTGCAGGAGCTGACCAACCGCCTCATCAAGGAGATCGATACGCTCCTGGCCAAGAAAGAAAAGGAGATCATGGAATTCTGATGGGCGGCCCGGCCGGCCGGTGGGTGCACCAGCGCCGCGTCGCCAGCCCCCCGCCAGGGTCCCCTGGCGTTCCCGGGCATCTCCGGCCCCGCCCCGGGAGTTGACGAGGCGGGGCATGCATCTGCAACGGGTCCTCTCCGGGCTCCTCCTCTTTCCCGCCGCCATCGCCTGCATTCTGTGGAGCCCCCCCCGCGTCTTCGCCGCGGTCGTGTGCGTCCTGGCGCTGGCGGCGGCCGGCGAGGTGTACGCCCTGGCATCGGCATGGGGGGTCCGGCCGGTGTGGCCCACGGGCCTGGCCGCGGCCGCCCTGGCGGCCCTGACGCCCTCGCTGGGCGGGGCGGGGATGGCGCTGGGGGCCATGGCCCTGGCCGGGGCCGGCACGCTGGCCTGGCTCGCGCTGGCGGGTGGCGATCCGTCGGGGGCCCTGGCCCGCGCAGGCGTGACCGCGCTGGGGGCGGCCTACGTGGGTGGGCTCCTCGCCTTCGCCCTGCTGTTGCGCCAGGGGCCCGCCGGGCCGGCCCGAGTCCTGGCGGCCGCCCTCATCACCTGGGCGGGGGACATTGCGGCCTTCTACGCCGGCCGCGCCATCGGGCGGCGGCGCCTGGCGCCGCGCATCAGCCCGGGCAAGACGGTGGAGGGGGCCGTGGCCGGGTTGCTCGCCGCCGCGCTGGTCGGCGCCGCCGGGGGGCCGTGGTTCTGGCCGGGGCGCCTGCTGCTCGGGGCGGCGGCGGGTGCCCTGGTGGGCCTGGCCGGCCAGGTGGGGGACCTGGCCGAGTCGCTCCTCAAACGAAGCCTTGGGGCCAAGGACTCGGGGTGGCTCATCCCGGGCCATGGCGGGGTGCTGGACCGGATCGACAGCCTCCTGTTCGCCCTCCCCGCCCTCTACGGGCTGGCCCGGCTCGGCCTGGTTCCCTGACACCATTGTCGATTGTCGATTGACGATTGCCCGGAGGGCCCCGCATGGCCGGTGCGATGGAACGGCTCATCGATCGGCCGTCGGCGAGCGATGAGTGCTGTGGTTTTGTGACCGATCGACAATCGTCGATCGACAAGCGGAAAGAGGAGGGTGCGATGAAAGAGATCACGGTGCCGGAACTGCTCCGAATCCTGGAGGCCCTGCGGGCGAAGCTCGACGGGCTCGGGAGCTATCTTTGACCTCCCGGGCAAATCGGCGCGCCAGGCGGCCCTCCAGCAGCGCATGCAGGCCCCGGACTTCTGGGGGGACCCGGAGAAGGCCCAACAGGTCCTGAAAGAGGAGAGCGACCTTCGGGGGACCCTGGAGCGTCACGCCGCCCTGCGCCGCGAACTGGAGGACCTGGAGGTCCTGGTGGACCTGGCGCGGGAGGAGGGCGACGCGGACGTTCTGGCCGAGGCGGACGCCGCCCTGACGGCGCTGCAGGGGCACATCCGGGAGGTGGAGCTCCAGACGGTCCTGGGCGGCCCCTACGATCGCGGGAACGCCATCCTCACGGTGAACGCCGGGGCCGGCGGCACCGAGTCCCAGGACTGGGCCCAGATGCTCCTCCGCATGTACCTCCGCTGGGCCGAGGCCCGGGGGTTCGAGGCCGAGGTCATCGACGAACTCCGGGGTGAGGAGGCCGGGATCAAGAACGCCACAGCCACCGTCAACGGACCCTACGCCTACGGCAGCCTGCGCGCCGAGAACGGCGTCCACCGTCTGGTCCGCATCTCGCCCTTCGATGCCAGCAAGCGGCGCCACACCTCCTTCGCCTCGGTGGCGGTGATCCCCCAGGTGGAGGACGACATCGAGGTGACCATCGACGACAAGGACCTTCAGATCGACACCTTCCGATCCAGCGGGGCGGGCGGCCAGCACGTGAACGTGACGGATTCCGCCGTACGGATCACGCACCTGCCCACGGGCATCGTCGTG
>DASPOZ010000422.1:0-3200 GCA_035625755.1 Candidatus Sulfotelmatobacter sp. | reverse complement strand
CCTGGTGTGCGCCGCCGAGGCGGATGGCGAGCCGGCGTACGCCCAACGCCTCGGATACCTGCTCGACCGCGTCGGGCGCGGCGAAGTAGCCGCCCCCCTGGCCGAGTGGATTCGTTCCAAGGCTCCGGGCGTCACCCGGCTTCGGCCCGATCGTCCCGCCACCGGCGCGGCCCGGGATGCCCGGTGGCGTGTCGCCGTGAACGAAGAGGTCGAGGCCGATGGGGTTCTCAGGTGATTTCTCAGGCGGACATCGTCGCGTGGCGGCAGGTTGCGCCTTGGGCAGACGATGCGATGGTGGAACAGGACCTGGCGCTCTCGAGGGCCCTGGTGGAGATCTTCTCCGACGGGATGTTGGCCGAAGGACTTGCGATCCGCGGGGGGACGGCGCTCCACAAGCTGGTGCTCCTGCCTGCCACCCGCTACTCGGAGGACATCGATCTCGTGCAGGTTCAGCCCGGGCCCATCGGGTCCTCCCTCGACGCAATCAGGGCGCGCCTCAACCCATGGCTTGGGGAGCCGACGAGGGACCAGGCCGAGGCCAGCGTGACCCTGCTGTACCGGTTTCCCTCGGAGATCCCACCGATAAGGCGACTTCGGCTCAAGATTGAAATCCACACACGCGAACACTTCTCCAGCTACGGACATGCTCTGCGACCTCTCGCTGCGGCATCCCGCTGGTTTGCCGGCCAGGCCGATATCCGCACCTTCCATTTGGACGAACTGCTGGCCACCAAGCTCCGCGCCCTATTTCAGCGGAGGCGGGGGCGCGACCTATTCGATCTGTGGGACGCTAGGGAGCGCGCAGAGGTCGATCCGGCCCGCGTGATCGCCGCGTTCCAGGCCTACATGGAGGCCGAAGGCCGGCGCGTCACGCGAGCCCAGTTCGAACGCGACCTGGCCGCAAAGGCGCAGGACCGGGCATTCCTCGGGGATGTGCAGCCGATGCTGGCCCCTGGCGTCGTCTACGACCCGTTGGCTGCCATCGACATGGTCCGAGCGGAATTCGTGGCGCGATTGCCTGGCGTACCATGGAGGGGGGGATGAAATGGCGGCAACAGGCAGCTGCTGGCCGCCGCGAAGCAGGGTAGTCGACGAGGGAAGAAAGGAAGGGGTTACGGGTTCTTGAGGGCGTCGGCCAGGGCGTCCATGCCGCGGGTCACCAACTCCACGCGGGCCTGGTGGCCCATGTGGCCGATGCGGAAAACCCGGCCGGCAAGCTTCTCCCAGGATCCGCCCACGGCCATGCCCCGGGCCCGCAGGCGCCGGTCCAGCTCGGGCCAGGGCAGGCCGTCGGGCACGCGCAGGGCGGTGACGGTGGGGGAGCAGAAGGCCTCGTCCCGCGGGAACAGCCTCAGCCCCATGTCTCGGGCGCGCCGGCGGCAGAGGCCCGCCGCCTCGTCGTGCCGCCGGATCACCGCGTCCAGCCCCTCCTCGAGCAGCAGGCCGCAGGCCCGGTCCAGCGCGGCCAGGGCGTGCCACGAGGGCGTGTAGGGGAAGACGTTCTGCTGCACCGCCCGCCGCCAGGGCTTCAAGGCATCGTAGCCGGCGTAGTTGCGGGATTCGATGGCCGTCCAGGCGGCCTCGCTCACGGCCAGGATGGCCTGGTCCGGCAGGGCCGAGAGGCACTTCTGGGTTCCCACCAGGGCCAGGTCGATGCCCCACCCATCCACGTCCAGAGGGGCGCCGCCGGCGGACGCCACGGCGTCCACCACGAAGAGCTCCACGCCGTACCGCCTGGCGGCGGCCCCGATCTCGGCCGCCGGGTTCAGGGTGCCGGCCGGCGTCTCGCAGTGGACCAGCGTCACCATCCGCGGCCGGTAGGTGGCGATGACGCGCGCCACGGCCTCCGGGTCCGCCGCCTCGTCCTCGCCGAAGCCCACGGGCTTCACCCGCGCCCCCAGGGTTTTGACCATCTCGGCGAAGCCGTGCCCGAAGGGGCCCGTGGCCACGCAGAGCACCCGGTCCCCCGGCCACAGGCAGCTCTTCAAGGCCGCCCAGAGGGCCAGCATGCCCTCGCCGGTCATCACCACCGCGCGGTTGCGGGTCTTGAGGATCTGCCGGAGCTTCTCCTCCAGCGAGGCGGCGAGGCGGAAGCACTCCTCTTCCAGGTCGCCGGAGCCGAAGTCGCAGAAGTAGGCCTCGCGCACGGACTGGGGGACGGACGTGGGGCCGGGGACCAGCGGGATCTCGTAGGTGAGCATGGGAAGGACACCTCCGGCGCCATTCTTCGCCGAAGGTGCCCTCCTGTCAAGGGAT
The DNA here is from genome assembly GCA_035625755.1 of Candidatus Sulfotelmatobacter sp. Lineage (GTDB taxonomy): Bacteria > Methylomirabilota > Methylomirabilia > Methylomirabilales > DASPOZ01 > DASPOZ01. Next base: position 944 of record DASPOZ010000422.1, on the reverse strand, counting down.
CGGTATCAGGCCCTGCGGCCGGAGAAGCGGGCGCTCCACACCTTGCCGGCGGCGGCGCGCACGGCATCGGGCGGGAGGGCGCCGCCCTCGGCGCAGCAGGCGGAGCTACCGAAGAGCGCCTCCAGCTTGTCCGCGCGGTAGGTGATGCGCTCGGTCACCTGCACGTCCGTGAGGCCGGCGGCCTGGAGGCCGCGCACGTACTCGGCCTCGCTGATGGCCCCGGCCAGGCAGGTGACCCAGGCATCGCGGCTGGCGCGGACGGCCGGCGGCAGGTCCTCGGCCACGATGTCCGAGATGGAGATGCGCCCGCCCGGCTTGAGGACCCGGGCGATCTCGCGGAAGACGGCGGGCTTGTCCGGGCTCAGGTTGATGACGCAGTTGGAGATCACCCAGTCCGCCGAGGCGTCCGCCACGGGCATCCGCTCGGCGTCGCCCAGGCGGAACTCCACGTTGCCCGCGCCGGCGGAGAGGGCGTTGGCGCGGGCGCGCTCGATCATCTCGGGCGTCATGTCGATCCCGATGACCTTGCCCGCGGGGCCCACCTTCTGTGAGGCGAACAGGCAGTCGATCCCGGCGCCGGACCCGATGTCCACCACCACCTCGCCCTGGCGCACCTCAGCGAAGGCCACCGGGTTGCCGCAGCCGAAGGCGTTCTCCACGGCATCGGCGGGCAGGGCGGCCAGCTCCGCGTCCTGGTACCCGGCGATCCGGACCAGGGTGCCCTTCATGGCCTGCGTGCCGCCGCTGCCGCAGCAGCCGCCTCCGGGCTGCTGGATGGCCCGCGCGTAGCGATCCTTCACGCTCGCCTTAATCTCCGCTTCGTCGCTCATGCTTTCCCTCCCGCTGGCAGGCTGCTCAAAAAGGCCCATCTGCGGCGTTGGCGCGCTCGCGCGCTCGCTGCGGCGTACATCCCAGTACGCCTCACTCGACGCATCGCGCGCCGC
>DASPOZ010000421.1:0-3392 GCA_035625755.1 Candidatus Sulfotelmatobacter sp. | reverse complement strand
CACCCCGGCGGCCCAGCGGGAATTCAACCGGGCCGTCGCCCTGTTGCATTCCTTCTGGTTCGATGCGGCGGCGCGAGGCTTCGCCGCCGCCACCCGGGAGGACCCCACCTGCACGATGGGGTACTGGGGCGAGGCGATGGCCATCCTGTTCGCCCCCAACCCCTTCACCGGAACGCCCACGCCGAAGGGATTGCAGGACGGCTGCCCCGTGGTGGAACGGGCCAAGGCCGCAGGGGGCAAGACCCAGCGCGAGCGAGATTACGTCGCCGCCGTGGATTCGCTCTGCAAGGACCGCGACACGGCCGATCTGCGGGCCCGCCAGGTGGCCTACGAGCAGGCCATGGAGCGCCTGTCCCGCGCGAACCCGGAGGATCGCGAGGCCGCCGTTTTTTACGCCCTCGCCCTGAACGTCACGGCCTCGCCCGCCGACAAGACCTACGCCAACCAGCTCAAGGCCGCCGCGATCCTGGAGAAGGTCTTCGCGGAGCAGCCGGACCACCCCGGCGTGGCCCACTACCTGATCCACAGCTACGATTACCCGCCCATCGCCGCCCGCGGCCTCCCGGCCGCGCGGCGCTACGCCGGCATCGCCCCCTCGGCGCCTCACGCGCTGCACATGCCCTCGCACATCTTCACCCGGGAAGGCTTCTGGCAGGAATCGATCGAATCCAATCGCGCCTCCGCGGCCGCGGCGAAGGATCAGTTGAATCGGCTCCACGCCATGGATTACCTCGCCTACGCCTACCTTCAGGGCGCGCAGGACGTTGCGGCCAAGGGCGTCCTGGATGAGGCCCAGGCCACGCCGAAGCCCTTCCAGGAGCACTTCGTCGCGGGCTACGCGCTCGCGGCCATCCCGGCCCGCTACGCCCTCGAGCGGGGCCGATGGGCCGAGGCGGCGTCGCTGGCCCCGAGCCCGGCGGACTTCCCCTGGGGCCGGTTCGCCCAGGATGAGGCGATCACGGTGTTCGTCCGCGCCCTGGGCGCCGCCCGCAGCGGGGATCCCGCCCGGGCCCGGCAGGATGTTGACCGGCTCCTGGTGCTGCGCGATGCCCTGACCTCGGCCAAGCAGGGGTACTGGGCCGAGCAGGTGGATATCCAGCGCCGCGTGACCTCAGCCTGGGTGGCGCGCGCCGAGGGAAAAAATCAGGAGGCCCTGCAGCTCCTGCGTGCCGCGGCCGACGCCGAGGACTCGACCGAGAAGCACCCGGTGACCCCCGGCCCGATCGTGCCGGCGCGCGAGCTGCTGGGAGAGATGCTTCTCGAGCTGAACCAGCCCGCCCTGGCGTTGAAGGAGTTCGAGGCCTCAATGGCCAAGGAGCCCAACCGATTCAGGGGGCTGTCCGGCGCGGCGAAGGCGGCGGCCCTGGCGGGCGATGGGGAGAAAGCAAAGGCCCTCTACGGGAGGCTCGTGGTGTTGGCCGGCAGGGCCGACACCGATCGCCCCGAGTTGGTGGAGGCGAAGGGCTTCCTGGCGAAGAAGTAGGGCCGCCGGGCGGTTCGCCGGGGGAGGAGCAGGGGCAGCGCCCGAACTCCGGCGGATCGCCTGGCCGTGCCCGTGCCCCCGGGTGCCCGCGGCATGGCGGCCGCCAGGCGCCGGGCGCGGGTCAAGCCGAGGGATTGGAGGCGCACATGGTGCCAGTCACATCGCTGGGGGCCCCCATTCTCGTATCCGCCGTGATCGTGTTTGTGGCGAGTTCCATCATTCACATGGTGCTGCCGTACCACCGGAGCGACCTCCGGAGACTTTCCAACGAAGACGAGGTCCTGGACGCCCTGCGCCGCCTCGGCATTCCGCCGGGAGACTATGCCGTCCCGCACCCCGGGTCGCCCGCGGGGATGAAGCAGCCGGAGTTCATCGAGAAGATGAAGAGGGGCCCCATCGTGTTGATGACGGTCGCGCCGGGGAGCCCGCCGGCGATGGGAATGAAGCTTCTGCTCTGGTTCCTGTACTCGATTGTCGTCAGCGTGTTCGCCGCCTACATCGCCGGCCGCGCCCTCGGGCCCGGCGCGCACTACCTCGCGGTCTTTCGCTTCGTCGGTGCCAGCGCCTTCATGGGGTACTCCCTCGCGCTCCTCCAGCATTCGATCTGGTACCGGCGCAACTGGTGCACGACCCTCAAGTCGGTGTTCGACGGCCTCGTCTACGGCCTCCTGACGGCGGGGACGTTCGGCTGGCTCTGGCCCCGCTAGCGCACCCGCTCCACGGCGCCGCTCCAAGCGATCGCCGAGTGGTAAGGTACCGGACTCCTCTTGGCGCGTGACTCATTGATTCGGCGAGGGTGCACGGCAGCGGAGTCGGCGGAGATGCCCAAGCGGGTCCGCCAGACTACCATGGTCACGCACAACCATCCGTTTGCGCGCTAAAGGGTGTCCAGTACCCTTACACTCGGCAAACCGGCCCCGTACGACACTTCTGTCCGCGTGCGGGGCGCCGCCGGGCAGGCCGCGTGCCCATCACCTCCCTCGGCCCCTGCCATTGACCCCTGCCGCGTTGCTCGGCGTGGCCCCGCTGGTCCCCTCCAAACGGCGCACGGGCTCGCTCCGGCCACGCCGCAGGGCCCAGCGCTCCATATCCCCCTCAACTTCTCCGCAAAACCCGCCATTGTGGGGCGGCCAGAACGTCGTTGACAAAGAAACCATACTCCTGTATGGTACCCCGGCCTCCGTCATGGACCGCCCGCCACCGGGCTTGCGGCGTCGGAATCCGCCCATACTGTGGCGCGGTCGGCCGCTGGCTGGTGACCAGTTGTGCCGTTGCTGATTGACGGCCGCGCGCCGTTTGCCTAGGATGCAACTGTCCAGGAGGTGATCACGGTCGCCGAGGCGATCGCTGCGGTGCCAAGCTCCCAAAGGCGGGGCAGAGAAAGGCCTCCCGGAGGTGTTGTGCCTCGGCCAGGCCAGGTCGAGAGTCGGTCAGTCCTAGCGTGCCGCCGTCCCGTTATGCGACTGAGACAAAAGGCAATCGTCCGTGCCACCGAAGGTACGAGAACTCATAACCGAACTCGAGAGAGCTGGATTTGTTGATCGAGGCGGCAAAGGGAGCCACAGGAACTTCGTTCATCCGAAAGTAGCAAGGCCCGTGACGGTCTCGGGAAATCCGGGCGATGATGCGAAGCATTACCAGGTGCGTGGCGTGCGCCTCGCAATTGAGGAGTCGAAGAAATGAAGGATAGCGCTAGATACGTCAAAATCGTCGAGTGGTCTGAGGAAGACCAGTGCTATGTCGGCAGCTCCCCCGGGTTGATCTACGGTGGCTGCCACGGCGATGATGAGAAGGCCGTCTTCGACGAACTGTGCCAGATCGTCGAGGAGGCCATAGACTTCTACAAGAGAGATGGCAAGCCGTTACCGCCAGCGACATCCGGCCGCGATTTTGTCAACAAGCTTCAGCA
>DASPOZ010000420.1:0-6891 GCA_035625755.1 Candidatus Sulfotelmatobacter sp. | reverse complement strand
AACAGATGCGGCACATCTTGAAGTCCCGCAGGTAGCCCCGGGGCCGCCCGCACAGGCCGCAGCGGTGGTACTGGCGGACCTTGAACTTCGACGGTCGCTGGCTCTTGAGGATCAACGATTTCTTGGCCATCTACGCCCCCCGCAACCGGACCCCCTCGGGGCTCGGACCGCTCCCCGGGCGCGGGCGTCCCCCGCCCGCCGGCCCCGGCCGTGGCTACTTGCGGAACGGAAACCCGAGCTGCTCCATGAGGGCCCGGCCCTCCTCGTCGGTCCGGGCGGACGTCTCGATGCAGATGTCCATGCCCCGCACCATGTCTACCTTGTCGTAGGTCACCTCGGGAAAGATGAGCTGCTCCTTCACCCCCAGGGCGTAGTTCCCGCGGCCGTCGAAAGACTTGGGGGACAACCCCCGAAAGTCCCGGATCCGCGGCAGGGCCGCCGAGAGGAAGCGGTCCAGGAACTCGTACATGCGGGCCCGGCGGAGGGTGACCCGGCACCCGATGGGCATGCCGGCCCGGATCTTGAACGCCGCCTCCGATTTCTTGGCCCGCGTCACCGTCGGCCGCTGGCCCGTGATGGCGGCCAGCTCCTCCACGGCCGCGTCGAGGACCTTGACGTTTTGCACCGCCTCGCCCAGGCCCATGTTGAGGACCACCTTGCGGAGGCGCGGCACCTGCAGCGTGTTCGTGTAGCGGAACTGCTTCATCAGTGCCGGCGCGATCTCCCGGAAATAGCGCTCCTTGAGCCGGGGGGGCGTGGGGGGGCCCGCGGGGGCGGCCGCCTTGGCGGGGGCCTTCCCGCCGCCCTTCTCCGGCCGCGCCTCGGGCCCCCGGGCGCCCTTCCCCTTGGCCGCCTCGGGGCGGGGCTGGTCCTTCGCCGGCTTCGCCATCAGTCCACGACCTCCCCGCAGCGCCGGCAGATGCGCACGACCTTGCCGTCCGCCAGCACGCTGCGGCCGGTGCGCACCGGCCGCTCGCACTTGCCGCACACGAGCTGCACGTTGGAGACGTGCAGGGGCGCCTCCTTCTCGATGATCCCGCTCTGCTGGGTGGCCCGCCCCGCCTTCTGGTGGCGCTTGACCACGTTGACGTGCTCCACCAGCACCCGTTCCAGCTTCGGGATGATGCGGAGGACCTTCCCCCGCTTGCCCCGGTCTTTCCCGGCCATGACCTGGACGAGGTCGTTCTTACGCACCGCCAGCCGATGCCCCACGCCCATCTTTTCCCTCAACGCGGAACGCGGGGTGCGGAGTGCGGAATATCCCCGCCCGCCACCGCACCGTCATTCCGCATCCCGCACTCCGCGATCCGCATCGGTCAGATGACCTCGGGGGCCAGGGAGATGATCTTGGTGTACTCGTCCCGCAGCTCGCGGGCCACCGGCCCGAAGACGCGGGTCCCCACGGGGTTGTTGTCGTCCTTGATGAGGACCGCGGCGTTCCGGTCGAACTTAATCCAAGACCCGTCGGGCCGCCGGCGCGGCCGCACGGTGCGGACCACCACGGCCTTGACCACCTCTCCCTTCTTCACGGTGCCCTCGGGCACCGCCTCCTTCACGTTGGCCACGATGACGTCGCCGATGGCGGCGTACCGCTTGGCCGACCCCCCCAGGACCCGGATCACCGAGATCCGTTTGGCGCCCGAGTTGTCTGCCACGTCCAGGATCGCACGAAGTCCCAGCATGTCCCATTTCCGTGGCAGACGTCAGACCGTGGATCGCCCCCGGCCCGCGTGCCGCGGACCGCCGCGTATCCCGCAACCCGCACTCCGCCATCCGCGTTCGTCAGACCGCCCGCTCCACGATCTCCACGACCCGCCAGCGTTTCTCCCGGCTCAGAGGCCGCGTCTCCATGAGGCGCACCACGTCGCCCACATGGCAGGCGTCCTCGGCATCGTGGGCCTTCACCCGCGTGCGCCGGCGCACGGTCTTCCCGTAGGCCGCGTGGCGGACCTGCCGTTCCAGCTCCACCACCACCGTCTTCTGCATCTTGTCGCTGACGACGCGCCCCACCACGACCCGGCGCGCCTCCCGCTCCCCGCTCATTGGGCCCTCCCGGCCTCCGGGGCGGCGACCCGCCCCGCGGCCAGATCGCGCTCGCGGCGGACCGTGTGGATCCGGGCGATGTCGCGCCGGAGTTTCCGGATCCGCGAGGGGTTCTCGAGCTGCGAAACGGCGGCCCGCATGCGGAGCTTGAAGAGGTCCTCGCGCAGCTCGGCCTCCTTCTTCGCCAGTTCCTCCGGGCTCAGGTCCCGCAGGTCCGCGGCCGTCATCCCCCAACCTCCTCCCGGCGGGAGACGAAGCGGGTCTCCAGGGGAAGCTTGTGGGCGGCCAGTCGCATGGCCTCCTTGGCCTCGTTCTCGGGGATCCCCGTCATCTCGTAGAGGATGCGCCCCGGCTTCACCACCGCCACCCACCCCTCGGGGGCCCCCTTCCCCTTTCCCATGCGCGTCTCGGCCGGCTTCGAGGTGATGGGTTTGTCGGGGAAGATCATGATCCACACCTTGCCGCCCCGCTTCACGTACCGGGTGATGGCCCGGCGGGCCGCCTCGATCTGCCGGTCCGTGATCCAGGCGGCCTCCATGGCCTTGAGCCCGTAGTCCCCGAAGCTCAGGGCCGCTCCCCGCGTGGCGATCCCCGCCCGGGATCCCCGTTGCTGCTTGCGGTACTTGACGCGCTTCGGCGCCAGCATCGCCGCGGCCCTAGGCCCGGGGGCCCGCCGGCCGCCGGGGGCGGCGGCGCTCCTCGCGCCCCAGCTCCTGGGCCACCTCGGGGGTCTGGGGGAGCCGCTCCCCGCGGAACACCCAGGCCTTCACGCCGATGACCCCGTAGGTGGTGTGGGCCTCGGCGTACCCGTAGTCGATGTCCGCCCGCAGGGTGTGGAGGGGGACCCGCCCCTCGCGATACCACTCGCGCCGGGCGATCTCGGTGCCCCCCAGGCGGCCGGCGCAGTGCACGCGGACCCCCTGGGCCCCCAGCCGCAGGGCCGACTGCACGCTCTTCTTCATGGCCCGCCGGAACGCCACCCGCCGCTCCAGCTGGGCCGCGATCTGCTCCGCCACCAGCTGGGCGTCCAGCTCGGCCTTGCGGACCTCGGTGATGTCCAGGTGGACCTCGCGCCCGGTCCTGGCCGCGAGCTCCTGGCGCAGTTTCTCCACCTCGGAGCCCTTCTTGCCAATGATGATCCCCGGGCGGGCCGTGTGGATCACCACCCGGATCTGCTCCGCCTTCCGCTCGATCTCGATCCGCGACACGCCCGAGTGGTACAGGCGGGTCTTGATGAATCGGCGGAGCCGGACATCCTCGTGGAGCCACTCCGCGAAGTGGCGCTCGGCGTACCAGCGGGAGATCCAGGGCTTGTTGTAGCCCAGGCGAAACCCGTATGGATGGACCTTCTGCCCCACGCTGTCATTCCCTCCCTCGGGCCTCGGCGGCCCGCGGTGGCCCTCCCTCGGGCCTCGGCGGCCCGCGGTGGCCCTTACCCGGCGGCCTGATCGGCCAGGACGATGGTGATGTGGCTGGTCCGGTGGCGGACGCGGAACGCCCGCCCCATGGCCCGCGGCTGGATCCGCTTCAACGTCGGCCCCTGGTTCACGTAGGCATCGCGGACGACCAGCCGGTCCACGTCCCGGGCGCCGTGGTTCTGCTGCGCGTTGGCCAGGGCGGAACGCAACACCTTCTCCACGATCCGCGCGGCCTGCTTCCGGGTGAAGCGGACCGCCAGCAGGGCCTGGTTGACGTTCTTGCCCCGCACCAGGTCCACCACCAGGCGGGCCTTGCGGGGGGGGACCCGCACGAACCGCGCCACCGCTCGCGCCTCCATGGTTCCGCTCCGCGCGCTACTTGAGGGCCGTGGACCGGGCCGTATGGGCCCCGTGGCCCTTGAACGTCCGCGTGGGGGAGAACTCGCCCAGCTTGTGGCCGACCATGTTCTCCGTGATGTAGACCGGGACGAACTTCTTGCCGTTGTGGACGGCCAGCGTATGTCCCACGAACTCCGGCGAGATGGTGGACCGTCGGGACCAGGTCTTCAGCACCTTCAGGTCGCGGGTCCGGTTCATCGCCTCGATCTGCCTCAGGAGTTTGGGGTCCATGTAGGGCCCCTTCTTCACCGATCGGGCCATGCTGCTCTCCTACGTCCGCCGCTTCACGATGTACCGGTCCGACGGCAGGTCGGCCTTGCGCGTCTTCCGCTCCACCTTGCCCCACGGGCTGCACGGGTGGCGCCCGCCGGAGCTCTTCCCCTCCCCGCCCCCCATGGGGTGGTCGTGCGGGTTCATGGCCACGCCGCGGACCGAGGGACGGATCCCCAACCAGCGGGACCGCCCGGCCTTCCCGATGCTGACGTTCTCGTGGTCCAGGTTCCCGACCTGGCCGATGGTGGCCATACAGCTCAGGTGGACGCGCCGCAGCTCCCCCGAGGGGAGCCGCAGGAGGCCGTACTCCCCCTCCTTGGCGATGAACTGGGCCAAGGCGCCGGCGGTGCGGGCCAGCTGGGCCCCCCGCCCGGGCCGGAGTTCCACGTTGTGCAGCGTCACGCCCACCGGGATGTTGCGGAGGGGCAGGGCGTTCCCCACCCGGATCTCCGCGTCCGGCCCGGACATGAGGGTGTCCCCCACGTTGATCCCCAGCGGCGCCAGGATGTACCGCTTCTCCCCGTCCGCGTAATGAAGCAGGGCGATACGGGCCGAGCGGTTCGGATCGTATTCGATGGCGGCCACCCGCGCCGGGACCCCCGCCTTGTTCCGCCGGAAGTCGATGATCCGGTACCGTCGCTTGTGGCCGCCCCCCTGGTGGCGGGTGGTGATGCGGCCGTGGGCGTTCCGCCCGCCCGTGCGGCGCAGGGGCTCCAGGAGGCCCTTCTCCGGGGTCCGCCGCGTGACCTCCTCGAAGGTGGAGACGCTCATCTGGCGGCGGGCGGGAGAGGTCGGCTTGTACTGTTTGACGCCCATCAGGTCCCCTCGGCGATCTCGATGGTCTGCCCGGGGGCCAGGGTGGCCACGGCCTTCTTCCAGCCCGCCGTCCGGCCCTCGAAGCGCCCCAGCCGCTTGGCCTTGCCGCGGACATTGAGCGTCCGCACCTGCATCACCTTGACCTTGAACAACGATTCGATGGCCCGCTGGATCTCCAGCTTGTTGGCGGATCGCGGCACCCGGAAGACGTACTGGTTCGCCTCGTCCTTCAGGCGGGTCGCCTTCTCGGTGATGATCGGCCGGGCCAGGAGGGCGTACGCACCGATCATGGCGCCAGCACCTCCTCCAGTCGGCTCAGGGCCTGACGGGTGAAGAGCACCCGGTCGGCCGCCAGCAGGTCGTACACGTTGAGTCCCTGCACCGGCAGGACGTGCACGGCGGCCAGGTTGCGGGCCGCGCGGCACACCGTCTCGTCCTTGGCCGGAAGCACCAGCAACACCTTGCCCGTGGCCCCCAGGACCTTCAGCACGCCGGCCAGCACCTTGGTGCTGGGCCGCGCCAGCTCCAGGCCCTGCAGCACCGTGATGCGGCCGGCCTGGGCCTGCGCCGCCAGGGACGACTTGAGGGCGGCCGCCCGCACCTTCTTGGGGACCTGGAAGGCGTAGTCCCGCGGGTGGGGCCCGAAGACCGTCCCGCCATGGCGCCAGAGGGGCGACCGGGTGCTGCCGGCCCGGGCTCGCCCCGTCCCCTTCTGCTTCCAGGGCTTCTTGCCGCCCCCGCTCACGTCGGACCGGCCCTTGGTCTGGTGGGTCCCCTGCCGTCGGCCGGCCTGCTGCATGACCACGGTGGCGTGCAGGACGTAGGGGTTCACCGTCCCGCCGAAGATCCGCTCGTCCAGGGTCACCTGGTCGACCCGCTCATTATTCTGGTTGACGACGTCAAGCACCGTGCCCATCACCCGACCCATTTCGGACTGCGGACCGCTGCCCCTCATTCCGCATTCCGGAATCTAGGACCGCCCCTTCCGGATCGTCACTAGCCCCCCGGAGGCCCCCGGCACCGCCCCCAACACCAGGAGCAGGTGCTTCTCCTTCACCACGCCCACCACGCGGAGGCCCCGGACCGTCTGTCGGTCGCCCCCCATGCGGCCCGGCATATGGTGCCCGGGGAAGACCCGCGAGGGGAAGGAGGAGGCGCCGATGGATCCCGGGGCCCGGTGGAACATGGACCCGTGGGTGATGGGCCCGCCCAGATAGCCCCAGCGCCGCACGCCGCCCTGGAACCCCTTCCCCTTGGTGATCCCGCTGACACGCACCGGATCGCCCGGGGCGAACAGCTCCACGGTGAGTACCTGCCCGATCTTCAGTTCCCCCTCGCTGCCATCCAGGCGGAGCTCCCGCAGGTGGCGGTGGTAGGGGACCTTGGCCCGTTCGAAGTGGCCCCGGATCGGCTGCGTCACGCGGCGCTTCTTCGCCTGCGGCCCGAAGGCGATCTGCACCGCCTCGTAGCCGTCGCGCTCCTTGGTCTTCCGCTGCACGATAGGGCAGGGCCCGGCCTCCAGCACCGTCACGGGCACGGCCTGCCCCTTCTCGTCGAAGACCTGCGTCATCCCGATCTTGCGGCCCAGCAATCCGATGGCCATTACGTCTCCATTGAGGATTGACGATTGAGGATTGAGGACCCAGTCCCTCTCAAATCCTCAATCGTCAATCCTCAATCCGGTCAGAGCTTGATCTCCACGTCCACCCCCGCCGGCAGGTCCAGCCGCATGAGGGCGTCCACCGTGTGCGGCGTGGCCTCCAGGATGTCCATGAGGCGGACGTGGGTGCGGATCTCGAACTGTTCCCTGGACTTCTTGTCCACGTGGGGCGAGCGGAGGACCGTGTAGCGGCTGATCCGCGTCGGCAGGGGGATGGGGCCCGCCACCCGCGCGCCCGTGCGCTGAGCGGTGCCCACGATCTCCTTCGCCGACTGGTCGAGG
>DASPOZ010000419.1:0-8902 GCA_035625755.1 Candidatus Sulfotelmatobacter sp. | reverse complement strand
GTAGCCCATGCGGACATCTTGCTACGGACGATGCTGAAGCTGTCGCCTGAAGGCGAGGGCTTCAACCCTCCCAAGGTGGGACAGTGATGTAGGACTCCTCGCCAGGGGATGCCTCCTGGCTTCATTGCATAGATCCGCCGGAAAGACTCCCCAGCCCGGGTGCTCCCCGGGGCGCCACGTCTCCGCCGCATCTCTTCGAGTAACGAAACGCCGTTGAAAGATCCCCCGTAGGTGCGCCCTCGTGCGCACGGAACGGGCGAGGCCCGCCAAGACCGCCTGGTTTCCACGCCCTGTTTCAGCCAATAGGGCGGGCGGCCGTTTGGGGCGTCGCGCCGGGTAATCTCGGCCGCGCGGACGTGCCCCCGCGCGCCCGCGCCGGCATGGGTCGTTACGGGGCAGGAAAGGATGGGGCGGCCCCGCGCGCGGGCGTGGCGAGAGGGAACGGCGCCCTGGCCACGGCGAGGCCGTCACTCGGGCCAGGGGGAAGAGGTTGGCCGCTCCCGGATGGCCGAGACGCGCCAGGCCCCTCCTATCGGGATCAGCGTGTAGAAGAAGTAGGTCTCCTGGTTCTGCGTGAGGAAGCGGAAGGTCACGCGGTTGTCGTCCGCCCGCACGCCGTTGGTGAAGGCGGGAGGGCGGCGGCGGAAGCGCTCGCGGAACGTCTCCAGGGGCATTTGCCGCTGCGCGGCCGGGCTGAGGCGTTCGTAGGCCGCGGCCGCGTCGCCCGATGCCACCGCCTCCAAGAACCCCTGCAGCACCTGCCCCACCCGCAGGCGCAGGTCCACGGCGGGCGGGATGGGGGGCCTGAACCACCTGGTCCGGGGATCGAAGACGATCTCGCGGGCGGGCAGCCGCCGGCACTCCGGGGTCGGCGTCACCGGCCGGTCCAGGATGGCCAGCGCACCGTCTTCCCGCCACCGGAGCTCGTGGAAGTAGGGCAACTCCCCCTGGTCCTCGTTCAGGAAGAGGCTCGCCGGCACCCACACCTCCGGGTCCCGCGGGCGATCCAGGTCCATGAGGGTCGGCCAGGCCAGGCTCTCGCACGCGCTCACGCGCCAGGTGAGGACGAAGGCGAGGAGGCGCCGGTCGGCGGAGAGCGCGAGGCCCCGCGCCTCCCGGCCCTCGCCGGAATAGAGCGCGGCCAGGTTTCGCCCGTCCGGGTCGGCCTGGAGGATCCCCACGGGCCCGTTGGGCGATCCCCCGGCGGCGTAGCGTACGGAGAAGATGACCTGCCGGCGGCCCGCATCGGCGACCGCCTCGCCGAACTCGGAGACGCGGTTGCGCCCCGCCACGCCGGACGCGTCCACCGCCTCGCGCCCGATCCGGCCGATGACCTGTTCCCCGCTCCAGACCACGACGGCCTGGCCGCCGTCAACCTCTGCCCGCAGCGGCGCAGCCGCCGCGGGGGGCTCTGCCCGCAGCGGCGCGGCCGGCGCCGCAGGCTGGGGGCGGAGCGCCTCCGCGGCCCCCGCCGTGGCGGGCGGCCCCCCGGCCGCGGGCCACGCCAGCAGGAGCATCGCCAGGAATCGTAGCTCTCGACGCATCATCGGAGGACACGTTCAAGGAGGCCCGCGATGCGAGGCAGCACGGACCTCACGGCGCCACCGGACCCGCAACCGCCATCGCCAGGGCCTCGGCGAGTTCGGAGCGGACCGCCGCGTCCGCCTCGCGCCGCGAGGCCTCTTCCAGGGCTTGCAGCGCCTCGGGGGTGCCGATCCGGCCCAGGGCCCAGGCGGCGTGGCCGCGCACCAGGGGCTCGGCGTCCTCGCGGAGGGCCCGCGCCAGCGCCGGGACCGCCTGCGGATCTTTGAGGTTCCCCAGGGCGACGCAGACATTCCGCAGGAAACCGCGGCGCTTGGGGCGCGTGAGCGGGCTCCCCGCGAAGCGGCGGCGGAACTCCGCCTCGGTGAGCCCCAGCAGCGGGATCAGCTCCGGCGCGCGCAGGCCCGGGCGGGGATCGAAGGCCGGCTCCGCGGCGAACGCCTTGTTCTTCGCGTTATAGGGGCAGACGTCCTGGCAGATGTCGCAGCCGAAGACGTGGGCGCCCACCAGCGGGCGCAGCTCCCGCGGGATGGCCCCCTTCAGCTCGATGGTCAGGTACGAGATGCAGCGGCGGGCATCCAGTACGTAGGGCCCCAGGAAGGCGCCGGTTGGGCAGGCCTTCAGGCACAGGTCGCAGCGGCCGCAGCGATCCCGCAGGGGCCTGTCGTATTCCAGGACCAGGTCCAGGAACAACTCGCCCAGGAAGAACCAGGACCCGCGCGCCGGGTGCAGCAGCAGCGTGTTCTTCCCGATCCAGCCCAGGCCGGCGCGCGCCGCCGCGTCCCGTTCCAGCACCGGGCCGGCGTCCACGTAGGCGCGGCCCTGTGCGCCCGGGGCCAGCTCCCGCACGGCGGCCAGCAGCCCGTCCAGCCTCTCCTGGAGCACGTCGTGGTAGTCGTCGCCCCAAGCGTAGCGCGAGATCCAGCCCCGCGGGTCCCCCGGCGGCACCCCCGGCGGGTGGGGCGTGGCGTACCCCATGCCTACGGAGATGATGGAGCGCGCCCACGGCAGGAACTCCCCCGGGTGCATGCGCTGCCCGGCCGTCCGCGCCATGTAGGCCATCTCGCCGTGCAGGCCACGGCGGAGCCATTCGGCGAACGAACCGGCGTGCCGCGGCGCCCCCACGGGCGAGACCCCCACCAGGTCGAAGCCGAGGCGCCGCGCCCGGTCCTTGATCCGCCGCGTGCACTCGCCCGCCGATGCCCCACGCATGCCCCCGCCTCACGGGGCCGGCGCGCCGGGCTGGAAGGTGATGCGCTCCTGCCAGGCGAACTGCTCCAGCACGTCGTAGTAGGGATCGGCCGGCAGATACACCGAGAGCACCGGACGCTCCCCGGCCACGTGAAAGAACTGCACCGAGTAGGCCACGCTCCCCGGCGCCTGGCCCGGCTCCTGGACGAACCGCGCCTCCGCCATCTGGTCGATCCGCAGGTGGATGTGGCAGGCGCACCCCTCCCCTTCCAGCGTAGCCCACCCGCCCTCCGCGGAGACGCGACGCGGGCTCGCCGCCTCCGCCACCGCGTCCGCGTTCCGCACCACGAAGGTGGCCTCGGCGAGGTCGCCCAAGGTCCGCAAGAGGTCGATGATGGTCGGGGGAACAGCCGCAGCCATCGAGCCTCAACCGTGGCCGGCGTCAGGGGACCGGCGCCTGGCGGCGCTGCACGATGGCCTGCAACCGCTTGGCGTCCTCGCCCATGAACAGGTTGTTGAACAGGACGTAGTTGGGGGCGTCGGGTGTCAGGTGCCGGAGGATGGCATGCAGGTCCTCCTCCGTGTGGAGGTACCGGTACCCCGTCAGCCCGTGCAGGCGGAAGTACCGCATCCCCTTGGAGAGCGGCTCCTCGCGCAGCGGGTCCACCACGTGGACCAGATCCAGGTCCCCGCACAGGCCGGCCACCAGGGCCGAGGGCCACTCCCCCCGCGGCTCCCACGCCAGCGTGAACTCTCCCCGCGCCACCCCGGTGAAGAACTGCCGCAGCCACAGCACGTGATCGTCCGTGGGCGTGAACCGCGGCGGGCACTGGAACACCACCACGCGGGCGCCCAGGGCGCGGGCCACCTCGGCCGTGGCATCCCACGCGGCCCGCACCTCGTCCGTGGGCCGGAACGATCCGTACCGGTCCCGCAGCTCGGGGGGGATGGGCCGGCGCAGGCGACGGTACGTGGGGCTGGAGGCCTCGTGGGTGATCAATTGCCAGGCCTTCACGCTGAACGCGAACTCGGGCGGTGCGTCGGCCCGCCATCGCGCGGCCGTGTGCACCTGCGGCGGCTGATAGAACGTCTGCTGCACCTCCACCACCGGGTAGGCGGCGTAGTACTTCCGCCGGTTGATGGGAAAGCCGCAGCAGCCGACCTTGACGTCCACCCCGCCCCCGGGAGCGTTTGACCGTTCGATCATTCACGAACCCTCGACCGCGCAGCGGAACCGGAGGACGTCCGGCGGCCCTTATCCTCGCCTACGTCCGCGGCGGGCGCTTGGCCCGCAGCCAGGCGAGGAGGTCCCTGGCGGACCGCGTGTTCAGGATGGCGTCGGGGCCCAGCCACGCCCGGCGGGCCGTGCCCACGCCCAGGCGCATGTAGTCCAGGTGCGGCTCCGCGTGCGTGTCCGTGTTGATGGCCAGCGTCACCCCCAGCCCCCGGGCGCGGCGGGCGTGGGCATCCTTCACATCCAGCCGCTGGGGGCTGGCGTTGATCTCCACGGCCACGCCGGCGTCGCGCGCGGCGGCGAAGACCGCGTCCAGGTCCACCGCGTAGGGGTCGCGCTCGCCCAGGAGGCGGCCGGTGGCGTGGCCCAAAATGCGCACGTGGGGGTTCCGCAGGGCGCGCACGATCCGCTCCGTCATGGTCCGCTCATCCTGCGTGAAGCGCGAGTGGACCGAGACCACCACCACGTCCAACCGGGCCAGCAGCTCGTCGGGGAAATCCAGCGTCCCGTCCGCCCGGATGTCCACCTCGCTCCCGGCCAGGATGGTGATGCCCTTCACCTTCCTCCGGACCGCCTCGATAGCCACGAGCTGTTCCTCCAGCCGCCGCGCGTCCAACCCGTTGGCCACCGTGGAGGACCGGGAGTGGTCCGCCACGGCCACGTACTCGTAGCCTCGGGCCTTCGCTGCCCGCACCAGCGCCTCGAGGCTGAGGCGCCCGTCGCTCCAGTCGGTGTGGCAGTGCAGGTCGCCCCGGATCTGGCGTAGCTCCACCAGAGCCGGCAGCCGGCGCTCCAGCGCCGCCTCCACCTCGCCGGCGTCCTCCCGCAGCTCTGGCGGGATCCAGGGCAGGCCCAGCGCCGCGTAGACCTCCTCCTCGCTGGCCCCGGCCACCCGCCGCTCGCCCTTCCCGGCGAAGACGCCGTACTCGCTGAGCTTCAGGCCCTCCCGCACGGCCAGGTCGCGCACGCGGATGTTATGGGCCTTGGACCCGGTGAAGTATTGCAGGGCGGCGCCGAAGGCCTCCGGCTCCACCACGCGCAGGTCCGCCTGGATGCCCTCCGCCAGGCGCACGCTGGACTTGGTCTCGCCGTGGGCCAGCACCTCGGACACGCCCGGCAGGCCCACGAAGGCCCGCATCACGGGCGCCGCGTCCCGGGCCGTCACCAGGATGTCGATATCCTTGACCGTCTCGCGCATCCGGCGTAGGCTGCCGGCGGTCTCGATCCGGGCCACGCCGGGGAGGGCCCGCAGGGCGCCCACGATGGCGTCGGCCAGGCCCAGGGCCTGGCCCAGGGGCATGCGCTCGCGCCCGGCCTTCCACACGGCGATGCCCTTGAGGATGTTCTGCTCGGTCCTGGCCTTGATGCCGGGCAAGCCGGCCAGCCGGCCGGCGCGGGCCAGTTCCTCCAGCTTGGCCACGCTATCCACGCCGGCCTGGTCGAAGAGGAGCTTGGCCGTGCGCGGCCCCACGCCGTGGATGCCCATCAGCTCCACCACGCCGCCCGGGATCTCGCGGCGCAGTTCGTCGAGGTAGGGGACGGCCCCGGTCTTCAGGAACTCCCGGATCTTGCCCGCCAAGTCCTTGCCGATGCCGGGGATCGTTTCCAGGGCGTCCCGCTCGGCGACGGCGGCCACGTCCTCGCCGAGGGCCTCCAGGCTCTCCACGGCGCGGCGGTACGCGCGGACCCGGAAGGGGTTCTCGCCCTTGATCTCCAGCAGGTCGGCGATCTCGGCGAACAGGTGCGCGATGGCCGCGTTCTGCACGGTTCGGCCCTCTCGGGGACGTTCGCGTGCATCATAACACCCGCCCTTCCGCGATGACAAGGCGAGGGCCCGGCATGAAAACGGGTGTGACATGACCGACAGACGGCGTGGTTTGTGGGCGACGGCGATGGCGGCGGCCCTGCTGGCGGCGGGCGCGGCGGCCTTCCGCGCCGCGCCGCTTCCCGCCGCCACGCCGCAGGCCGAGGCGGCCAAGGAATTGAAGGACCTGAGCCTCGAGGAGATCCGCGGGCGCCTGGCGGTGCTGGACGCGGAGGCCAGCGCGGCGCTGGCGGATGAGGACTACGAACGGGAGGCGCGGCTCCGACGGGAGATGGCCCCGCTGGAGGCGGAGATCGCCCGCCGGGCACGGGAGGGAATCCCCACGCCCCCGCCCAGCTTCAGGGTCCCGCGGCGCTGAGCCGCGCGGGGGGGCCGAAGAGGGCGCGGGCATTCTCCCCCAGGATGCGCCCCCGGTCCGCCGCCGAGAGGCCCTTCAGGCCCCGCACGCTGCCCACCGGATCGGGGTCGGCCATGTCGAAGGGGAAATCCGATCCCAAGACCACCCGGCCGGCCCCGAAGCGCCGCACCAGGTACGCCAGAGCCTCCCGACCGTGCGCGATGGTGTCGAAGTACACGTGGCGCAGGTAGGACGAGGGGGGGCGCGGGAGGGCGGCCCGGCACTCCGGCCGTACCCGGTAGCCGTGGTCCAGGCGGCCGCACGTGTAGGGGATGATCCCGCCCGCGTGGGCGGCGATCACCACCAGGCCCGGCCAGCGCACGAAGGCCCCCCCGTAGATCAGATGCGCCAGGGCGATGGACGTGTCCACCAGGTTGCCGATGAGGTTGCGCAGGTAGTAGCGGGTCATGCGGTCGGCCCCGGCCACCACGACGGGATGGATGAACACCGGCATCCGCAGCTCCGCGCAGCGGACGAAGAATGGGTGCAAGGCCGGGTCATCCAGCTCGCGCCCGTTGATGTTGGAGCCGATCTCCACCCCCACCAGGCCCAGGGTCCGCCGGGCGTACGCCAATTCCTCGGCGGCCGCCGCCGGGTCCTGCAGGGGCACCGTGGCCATGCCGAGAAACCGGTCCGGGTGTCGGCGGGCCAGCCCGGCGATCTCCTCGTTGGCCATGCGGCAGAAGTCTTTCCCGCGGGCCGGCTCGGCCCAGTAGTGAAAGAAGGGTGGTGTCAGCGAGAGCACCTGCACGTCGATGCCGCCGGCGTCCATCTCGGCGAGGCGCGCGTCGTGATCGTACTCCTGGGGCATGAGGCGCATGCGGCGATATCCTGCCGGGGCCTTCTCGTCGAACACGATGAACTCGTGCCCCTCGACATTGCGCTCCAGGCGCGGCCCGCCCGCCGCGCCCCGCCGCGCCTCGGCCAGGTATCCCTGCGGTGCCAAGTGCGCGTGAACATCCACCGTCCCGGGGCGGGCCCGTTTGGCCGTGCCGCTGCGATGCTTTGGGACCATGGATCCTCCCGTGAGGGCCCCTGACCCGGCGGGTAAGCTTTGGGCAGCCGGCGCGGGTTCCCGCAATGTGGGCCCGCAAAAGAGGGAACAAACCCCAAGGCCCCGCCGCCCAGGGGACGGAGGTCGGGTTCCCGAGGACGTCAGAGCGGTGCGTGGTCGTCTGTCCGCCAGCGGTGGCCGCCTGGATGTTGCCGTTCGCGCTGGAAGTATAGCTGACGGCTCCCTAATTCACCAGGCGATCTTGCGCATCGGAGCTGCCGCTCACTCGCCTCCGCATCGCGATGCAGCACCAGGCAACTACTCACCTCCCCGAAGGCGCCGTACCTGTAGGCATTGCAGCAGCCTATGAAGGCGCGGGGCTCTCAGCAAAGCCCTCAGGCCGACGGGAGGGCGCCGGTGGCCCCGAGGGGTCCGGGGCGGGGGGGGCGATCAGGCGGTCTGGGCGGGAGGGGCGGGCGGGCCGGCCGCCGTGGCCGGCTTGCCCTCGGACAGCTCGCGGACCAGGGTGGCGATGCGCATCACGGCCTGCTGCACGCGCGCCAGCTTCTCCAGGTCCTCCGGGCGCAGGCCGGGGGTCCGGATAGAGATCATCTCCAATTGGTTGTACACCAGGGCCAGCGGGGCTTCGATGTCGTCGTTCAAGCTATCCAGGATCTGCCGCGTGAGGGCCGCCTCGCGGTTCCGCCTGTTGATCACGATCCCGAAGACCATTACCAGGATGAGCACGAGCCAGCGGAGGTAGTTATCCTCGAAGGAGAAAAGTGTTTCCCGGAGCCGGAACCCGAGAAAATTAACGCGCAGGGTCAGTTCGACGACGTAGAACGCGACCGCCACCAGCACCGCGATCCAGACGCCGCGATATCGCCGCTCCACCTCCCGCATGCTCGTCATCCCCGTTCCTCCTCCGTGCCTCGCCCGACGTTTCCGGCTCGGCCCCATGCCGCTCACACAACGGCTCAAAAGGCACACCAGCGTTCGGCCAAATCCCCCTCGCCCCCTTTTTTCAAAGGGGGGCGAGGGGGATTTCAGCCAGGTGACGGCCTAAGTGAACAGCATTGCGGCTAGGCCTCCAGCATGATGGTGTTCATCATGCGTCCGGTGCGGGCGCCCTGCCCGCGATAGGAGTAGAAGAGGTCCTGCCGGCAGCGGGTGCACAGGCCGGCATCGTGGATGGCGCCCGGGTCCAGCCCGGCCGCCGCCAGCACGTGCCGGTTGGCCGCCGCCAGGTCCAGGGTCCACCGGCCATCCCCCGCCGCGCGCACGCAGGCGCCCCACGACGGCAGGGCCCGGGCCAGGGGCTCGATCACGGGGGCGTCCACCTCGTAACAGCAGCCGCGGATGCCGGGACCCAGGGCCGCCACGCAGTCCCGGGGCTCCGTGCCGTAGCGCTCCCGCAGCGCGCCCACGGCCCGTCCGGCGATGCGCTGCACCGTGCTGCGCCACCCGGCGTGGACGGCGGCCACGGCGCGGCGCCGCGGGTCCGCGATCAGGATGGGCAGACAGTCCGCCGTGGAGACGGTGAGGGCCAACCCCGGCAGGTCCGTCACCAGGGCGTCGTATTCGAAATCCTCATCCAGCAGCACCCGCGGGAATCCGGTCCGGGCGGCCAGGGTCCGGTCCACC
Source organism: Candidatus Sulfotelmatobacter sp. (assembly GCA_035625755.1). Taxonomy (GTDB): domain Bacteria; phylum Methylomirabilota; class Methylomirabilia; order Methylomirabilales; family DASPOZ01; genus DASPOZ01. Next base: position 75 of record DASPOZ010000419.1, on the reverse strand, counting down.
ACCAGCACACCCTCCCCGTGCACCTGGCGGACGCGCACGGCCCGCCCGGGGTCGATCCCCAATGTGCCGAAGAAG
>DASPOZ010000418.1:0-4376 GCA_035625755.1 Candidatus Sulfotelmatobacter sp. | reverse complement strand
CCGCTACCTGGCGCTGGAGCCGGCCGGGTACTACGGGGCGGAGGCGGGCGGCCACCCGGTGGGCCTGGGGGGCTACGTGGCCTACGAGAGATTCGCCTTCGTGGGAAACATGGCGGTGGCCCAGGATTTCCAGGGTCAGGGGGCAGGGAGGGCCATCCTGACGCGCCTCCTCGAGGAGATCGACGGGCGGGGGATCCCGGAAACGGTGCTGGAGGCCACGCCCGAGGGGGAGCGCCTCTACCGGAAGTGTGGGTTCGTCGAGGCGTACTGGACCATGGCATACAGTCGGGTGGAGGAGAAGGTGGCCCAGGGGAGGTCGGGGCTGGCCGTGGAACGGTTCACCGAATCGGACTTGGACGCCGCGGCGGCCTTCGATGCCCTCAGGTTCGGCACCCCCCGGCGCCGCGTGCTGGAGCGGTTCCTGGGGGACTTCCCGGGGCGGGGATTCGTGGTGCGGCGGGCGGGGGGCGACGTATCGGGCTACCTGATCGCCCAGTCGCGGGTCCTGGGCCCCTGGGTGGCCGAGAACGCCGAGGCGGCCGAATCGCTGCTCACGGCGGCCCTGGCGCTGCCCTTCGACGGGCCGGCGGTGGCCTACGCGCCCGCCCCCAACGGGGCCGCGGCCGCGCTGTTCGCGCGCCTCGGGTTCGCAGCCCATTGGGAATCGCTGCGGATGCGGCGCGGCGCCACCGGCCCCCTCGGCCGCCCCGAGTGCGTCTTCGGCCTCGCCGCCCTCGCCATCGGCTGACGACCAGTCCCGGGTCCTTGGTCCTGAGTCCCGAGTCCGCCGGCGCACGCCTGGGACTCAGGACCCGGGACGATGGACTCGGGACTGGGCGGGGGTCACGCGGCGGGCGGGGGGCCGGGGGGCTCGGGGGGCCCCGGCGGCTTCGGCGCCTCGGCCTCGGCGGCCTGCGCCGGGCGCCTCTCCGGCTCGCCCCGCTGCTGGTTGCGCGCCTGCTCCGCCATCTCGCGCAGGCGCTTGTCCACCAGAAAGTTGACGCTGCCCTCGGGATACGCCCCGTCAGGCCCCCGCTCGCCGGCCGGGGTCCCGGTGAGGATCTCGATCCCCTCGTCGATGGTCCGGACGGCGTACACGTGGAACCGGCCGGCCCGCACGGCCTCCACCACGTCTTCCCGCAGCATCAGATGGCGCACGTTGGACGCCGGGATCAGCACCCCCTGCTCGCCATTGAGCCCGCGGGCCGCGCACACGTCGAAGAAGCCCTCGATCTTGGCGTTCACCCCGCCGATGGCCTGCACCTCCCCCTGCTGGTTCACCGAGCCCGTCACGGCCAGGGACTGCCGGATGGGCAGCCCGGACAGGGCGGAGAGGATGGCGTAGAGTTCGGCCGACGAGGCGCTGTCCCCTTCGATCTCCTCGTAGACCTGCTCGAAGCCCAGGCTCGCCGAGAGGGAGAGCGGCAGGCGCTGGGCGTAGCGCCCGGCCAGGTAGCCGGTGAGGATCAGCACCCCCTTGCTGTGGATGCGGCCGCCGGTGCGGGCCTCGCGCTCGATGTCCACGATCCCGCCCCGCCCCAGGTAGGTGCGGGCCGTGATGCGCGAGGGCTTGCCGAACCAGTAGTCACCGATGGGCACCACCGCGATCCCGTTCACCTGGCCCAGGGCGGCGCCCTCGGTGGCGATGAGCAGCGTGCCCTCGGTGATGAGGTCGCGCAGCCGCTCCTCGATGCGGTTGGACCGGTACCGGCGCGCGTCCACGGCCCGCCGCACGTCCTCGCCCGTCACCCGGGCGTGACCGTCCCGGGTGGCCCAGAAGTGGGCCTCACGGGCCACGTCCAGCAGCTCGCCGAAGGTGGTGGCCAGGCGCTCCTGGTCCTCCACCATGCGCGAGCTGTGCTCCACCATCCCGGCGACCGCCGTGCGGTCGAAGGGCAGGAGCCCCTCCTCGCGCGCGGTGGTGGCCAACAGGCGGGCGAAGGCGGCGATGTTCTCCGGCGTGCGGGCCATCTCCGGCCCGAAGTCCACCTTCACCTTGAACAGCTCGGGGAATTCTGGGTCCAGGTAGTACAGCAGGTAATACAGCCAGGGGCTGCCCACCAGGACCACCTTCACATCCAGCGGGATGGGTTCCGGCTCCAGCGTCACCGTGCTGACGAGCCGGAACTGCTCGCCGGGCTCCTCGATCTTGATCTGCTTGTTCTTGAGGGAGCGCTTCAAGGGGTCCCACGCGAAGTACTGCCTGAGGACCTCCAGGATCTCCAACACCAGGAAGCCGCCGTTGGCGCGGTGCAGCGCCCCGGCCTTCACCATCATGAAGTTGGTGAAAAGGGCGCCCATGTGGGCCTGGTGCTCGATGCGTCCCAGCAGGTTCTGGCAGGTGGGGTGCGGCTCCACCACCACGGGGGCCCCGCCCCCGTCCGGGTGTTCCACCAGCAGGTTGACCCGGTACCGGTCGAAGGGGTCGCGCCCGAGCTGGGCCTGGGCCATGGCGGCCAGCGCCTCGGCCGGCCCCTCGCCGCCCCGCTCGCGCCGGAACAGGTCCACGGACTCCAAAACGTCCTCCCGCAGCGCCTCGAGATGCTGGAGGATCCCGGCATGGTCCCGGTACTTCTCCTTCAGCTCCTCCAGCGGGTGGTCCACGGCCGAGGTGGCCACCTCGCGGTCCAGGGCGTCCAGCCGGGCCTTGGTCTCGCGCTCGATCTCGCGGATGCGGCGGAGCGTGGCGGCCAGGTCCTGCTGCACGGTTTCGCTGCGGCGCTGCACCTCCTCGCGGGCCGCCTCGTCCAGCGCCTCCAGCCCCTCCGGCTTCAGGACCTGGCCGCGCAGCACGGGGGCCACCATGAAGCCGCCGGGCGTCTTCACCAGGCCGAAGCCCCGCTCCTTGGCCCGTTCCTGCAGGGCCTCCAGCTCCCCCGCCTGGCGCTTCTGGGCCTCCTCGATCAGCTTGCGGCGCTGCTGTTCGTAGGGCTCGGCCTCGAAGGCCCGGGGGATCCCCCGCACGAGCTCCTCCAGGAGGCGTTGGCAGTCATCTCGGAACCCGCGGGCCTTTCCCGGGGCCAGGCGGAGGGCGCGCGGGCGGTGCGGGTCCGCGAAGTTGTTCACGTAGCACCAGTCCGCGGGGGCCGGCAGCTTTGCCGCCTCGCCGGCCAGGAATCGCTTGACCGCGCTCATCTTGCCGGAGCCGGGGGGGCCCAGGGCGAAGAGGTTGAACCCGGCGCTCCGGATGGCCGTGCCGAAGGCGATGGCCCGCACGGCCCGGTCCTGGGCCACCACCTCATCGAGCACCGGGAGGTCTTCCGTGCTCTGGAAGGACAGGGACTCGGGGGGACACACCTTGCGCAGCGACTCGGGCGGCAGGGGCTTCGCCATAGGCTCCGTCCTGGGCCGGCGGGTGGACTGCACCCGGCCCGCGCTTCTTATATCGCGGGTGGCGGGGCCGCGGCAAGGCCGCTCCCGCCTTCGACCAAATGTTCCCGGTTTCCGGTTCCCCGTCTCCGGTTCATCGGGCCCGTCTGCCCAACCGGAAACCGCAAACCGGGAACTGGGAACCGCGTTGGAGGTGATTGACCGGGGCCCCCGACCGTGGTACGCCTCATAGGGAACGGGGGCGATGGCAGCCCCCGCACAGGGGGGCGTGACGATGGGCGATCAGGAGGACGAGGCTGTGGTGGTGACCTGTCCGTGCTGTGGGGCCAAGCTCACCGTGGACCCCGCCCTGAAGGCCGTGATCCACCACGAGCTGCCGCCGAAGCCGGCGGGGCCGGTGAAGGACCTCAAGGAGGCCATGGAGGCGCTGAAGGGCGAGGCGGAGAAGCGCCGCGCCCTCTTCCGTGAGGCGACGGAGGCGGAAAAGGACAAGTCCAAGGTCCTGGACAAGCGGTTCCAGGAAGCCCTCAAGAAGGCCAAGGACGAGCCCATCGAACGGCCGACGCGGGACATCGACCTGGACTGAGAACCTTCGACCGTACGACAGTTCGACTGTTCGCCCGGACGCACCCTGCTGGGAACTGTCGAACGGTCGATCCGTCGAACGCTCTTTCTGCTCGCTAACGGCTGGCACCTGATGGCGGCAGCGTACGATGTGGTCGTGATCGGGGGCGGGGCCGGCGGCCTGGTGCTGACGGCCGGGGCCGCCCAGCTCGGCCTCAAGGTGGCCCTGGTGGAGAAGGGCGACCGGCTGGGGGGCGACTGCCTGCACCACGGCTGCGTCCCCAGCAAGACCCTGATCCACTCCGCCAAGGTCGCCTCCCTCATCCGGCGCGCGCCCGAGTTCGGGCTGGAGGGGCGGGAGGCCCCGGTGGACTTCGCGCGCGTCACCGCCCACGTCCACGACGTCATCGCCGAGATCCAGAAGCACGACGACCCGGAGCGCTTTCGCGGCTATGGTGCCGAGGTGTTCTTCGGCCCGGCGC
>DASPOZ010000417.1:0-15181 GCA_035625755.1 Candidatus Sulfotelmatobacter sp. | reverse complement strand
GCGGCGTCCCTCAGCGCGCGGGAGGCCCGCGTACGGGCCCTGGGGGTGGACCTGGAGCCGCGCCCCACGTTCCTCGAGGCCCTCATCGCCGTGCTGACTGAGGCCGGCCTCACCAGGGGCACCGTGGGCTGCGACGAGCGGGGGCTGGATCCCGCCCTGATTGAGGCGCTCGAGCGGCGCCTCCCCGACGTCGCCCTCGTCCGTGCGGCGGCGGTCTTCCGCCAGATCCGGATGGTGAAGACCCCCGAGGAGATCGCGCGCCTCACTCAAGCCGTGCGCATCACCGAGGAGGCCATCGCGGAGGCCGCGGGCGGCGCCCGCGAGGGGATGGCCCAGCGCGAGATGTCCCTGGCCTTCGAGGTGGCCCAGGTGCGGCGCGGGGCGCAGCCCAACATCGGCCACGTGGGCTTCGGCCGCAGCGGCGCCCTGGGCATGCTGAACTGCCCCGAGGATCGCCTGCGGCGCGGCGACCTGATCCGGTTCGACGCAGGCTGCATCTACCGCGGCTATGCCTCGGACACGGCCCGCACCTTCGCGTTGGGCCAGCCGGCCGACAAGGCCCTGAAGTACTACGACGCCATCCTGGCCGGGGAGGACCGGGCCATCGGCATGATCGCGCCGGGCGTCACGGCGGCGGAGGTGTTCGGGGCCACCGTGGAGGCCGTGCGGCGGGCCGGCATCCCCCACTACCGGCGCCAGCACGTGGGCCACGGCATCGGCGTGGGCCTGGCCGGGTACGACCCGCCGCTCCTCGCCCCCGGCGACCGGACGGTGCTGGAGCCGGGCATGGTCCTGGAGGTGGAGACGCCCTACTACGAGCTGGGGATGGGCGGCCTGCAGGTGGAGGACACTGTGGTGGTCACGGAGGAGGGTTGCCGCGTGGTAACGACGCTGAGCCGCCGCCTGGAAATCCTGCCAGGCTGCTGAAAAGGGCCCACCTGCGGCGTTGGCGCGCTCGTGCACTCCCTGCGGCGTACCCGACGTACGCCTCAGTCGGCGCATCGCGCGCCGCCTTGCATCTGGGCCCTTTTGAGCAGCCTGCGAAGAGACGGGTTTTTCAGCAGCCTATTGGAGCCACGAGCGTGAGCTTCCTGACCGGCCTAGCCTGCATCCGCTGCGGGGCCACCTTCCCCGCCGCGCCCCGGTTCGACGGCTGCCCGCACTGCCGGGGCGAGGCCCCCTCCAACCTCACCCCCACCTACGATTACGAGGGGATCCGCCGCGCCTTCCGCGTGGACGCCCTGCGCGACCGGCCGGGCACCATGTGGCGCTATCGCGAGTTTCTGCCGCCGGATGAGGCGGAGGCGGTGACGCTTTCGGAGGGGATGACGCCCTTGCTTCCGGCCCCGCGTCTGGGGGCGCGGATGGGCGTGCCGCGCCTGCACATCAAGGACGAGTCCCGCAACCCCACCTGGTCCTTCAAGGACCGGCTGGCGGCCACGGCCATCGCCATGGGCCGCCGCTTCGGCGCGCGCGTGGTGGGCGTCAGCTCCTCGGGCAACGCCGGCGCGGCGGCGGCCGCCTACGCGGCGCGGGCCGGATTACCGTGCGTGGTCTTCACGTTCCAGGGCGCCGCCGGCGCCATGCTGACGCAGATGCGCGCCTACGGGGCCCTGGTGGTGGCCACGCTGCAGAAGGCCGACCGGTGGACGCTGCTCCAGGCCTGCATCGACAAGCTGGCCTGGTACCCCACCTCACCGTTCTTCGGCCCCCCCATCGGCAGCAATCCTTACGGGGTGGACGGCTACAAAACCATGGCCTTCGAGCTATGCGAGCAGCTCGGCTGGCGCGCGCCGGACTGGTGCGCGCTGCCCGTGGCCTACGGTGACGCCCTCTTCGGGATGTGGAAGGGGTTCCGTGAGTTCGCGGACCTGAACCTGGTGCCGAACCGGCCCCGCATGGTGGCGGCCGAGATCTACGGGTCGCTGCAGCGGGCCCTCATGGCCGCCTCGGACGTGCCGCCGGAGATGCCCGCCACGCCGCCCACCATCGCCCTCTCCATCGGCGCCGCGCGGAGCACCTATCAGGCCCTCCACGCCCTCCGCCAGGGGGGCGGCGTGGCCCGCACCGTGGAGGACGCGGACCTGCTCCACCTCCAGGGGCTCCTGGCGCGGGACGAGGGCCTGTACGCCGAGCCCTCCGCCGTGGCCCCGCTGGCCGCCATCTGGCGCCTGCGGAACGAAGGGATCATCGGCCGGGAGGACCTGGTGGTCGCGGTGATGACGGCCACGGGCCTGAAGGACCCGGAGCCCACCGCGCGCGAGGCGGGCGAGATCCCCGTCGTCCCGGCGGACCTGATGGCGCTGCGGGACGCGCTGAAGCGTGCATACGCCTTCGAGTTGTCCCTCTAGCCGGCCCCACCAATGCGGATTGCGGAACGCGGAATGCGGAATGCGGCCGCCCTCCTCCGCCTGAGGCGGGACGTGCCCACAGTGATCTTGCCGTTGGGTTAGCCAGCGAGGCGAAGCAGGTGCGATTCAGCATTCAGTTGCCCACGTGCACGGAGGGCCTCGTGAATCCGGTCCCCTTCGCATCGCCGGCGGATTTCGCCCGTCTGGCCCAGGAGGCGGAGCGGCTCGGTTACGACGCCGTGTGGGGCAACGACCACATCACGGCCGCCCCCTACGTGCGCAGCAAGTGGCATGACCCGCCCAACTTCTACGAGGTGCTAGTCACGCTGGCGACGGTGGGGGCCCACACGCGACGTATCGGTCTGGGCACCGCGGTGCTGGTGCTGCCCCTCCGCGATCCCGTTCTGCTCGCCAGGCAGGTCGCCACGCTGGACCAGTTCACGGGCGGCCGGGTGCTGCTGGGCGTGGGGATCGGGGCGTATCGCGAGGAGTTCCTGGCCCAGTGGCCGCGCCTCGCCTCCGCCCGGCGGGGCGACCTGCTGGACGAAGCGGTGGCGGCCCTCCGGATGCTCTGGAGCGAGCGGGAGGCGACGCACGCCGGGCCGCACTACGCCTTCGAGAGGATCGAGCTGTTCCCCAAGCCCCTGCAGCGCCCGCTCCCCATTTACTTCGGCGGGCACAACGAGGCGGCGGTGGCGCGCGCGGCGCGCGCGGGCCAGGGATGGCTCCCGGGCTGGCGGCCCTTCGACGAAGTGAAGGCGCGCACGGCCCTGCTCCGTCGCCTCACGGCCGAGGCCGGGCGCGATCCGCAGGCCGTGGAGGCCGCGGTCCAACTGACGGTCATGCTGGGTCGCAGCCGCGAGGAGGCGAGCGCCCGCTACCGGCGGACGGGCATGGTGGCGCACCGGAGGTCCCTGGCCCACAGCGGGCGCGATCCGGCCCTGGCCGAGGCCAACAACCTCATCGGCAGCCCCGCCAGCATCCTGGACCAGCTCCGGTTCCTGCAGGACGCCGGCGTGGACCACGTCTGCGCCATGCAGTTCCCCCACGATTCGGTGGTCGAGATGCTGGAGCAGGTCCAGTGGTTCGCCGAAAGCGTGATGCCCCACTTTGCAACCGCCAAGACACCAAGGACGCCAATGCAGTCCGCTTGAATTTCTTGGCGAGCTTGGCGTTCTTGGCGGTTACGGCTTGGGTAGGATCTTGGGCAGGAAGTCGTTGGTGTAGAGGTCCTCGACGGGGATCTTGACGGGGAGCTTCTCGTAGGTGGTGATCAGGTCGCGCGTGGCCTCCATCTTCTCCCGGGCCATGTACCCCAGGCCCATCCTGCGGGCGGTGGGCGTGAGGAGGTGATCCACGGCCACCGCCCAGTATTCGCGGGCCACCTCCTTCGAGGCCGTGGGGTTGTGCTTCACGAAGGCGTCCACGGCGCCGTCGATGTTCTCGGCAGCCCAGGCCACGCCCCTCATGGTCCCCCGCACGAAGCGGCGCACCAGCTCGGGGCGGTCGCGGATGGTCTTCTCCGCGGCGATGAGGCCGTTGGAGTACACGTCCACGCCATAGTCGCTGAAGAGCAGGCCGGCCACCTCCTGGTTCACCTGCCTGGCCGCGATGCGCACCACGGGAACCTCGTTGGCGAACATCAGTACGGCGTCCACCCGCCGCGAGGCCACGGCCGCCGGCATCAACTCGTTCCCCATGTCCACCCACTCGACTTTAGTGAGGTCCACCCCGTTGAGCGTGGCGAAGGCCGGGAACACGGTGCGCACGGCGCTCTTTGCCGGCGAGCCGATCTTCTTGCCCTCCAGGTCCTTGGGTTTCGCGATCCCGGAAGACTTCAGGGAGTAGACGGCGTACATGGACTTGTCGTGGATCATGGCCACAAGCTTCACCGGGGTTCCCCGACTGCGGGCGATCACCAGGGTGGCGGCGTCCGCGAAGCCGAACTCCTCCGTGCCCACGCCCACGCGCCGGATGGTGTCGCCGGACCCGCTGCCCTTCAGGATCTCGACGGCCAGCCCCTCCTCCTTGTAGTACCCGCGTTCCAGGGCGGCGTAGAAGCCGGCGTCGCGCCCGGTGGGCACCCAGCTCAGGGCGAACCTCACCTGATCCTCGGCCCCGGCCGCCGCCGACCAGAGCATCACACCCACCGTCAGGAGCCAGACCCGCCGCATCGTCATCTCCCCCTCGACCCGAAAAAAGTAGGGCGGCACCTGGTGTGCCGCCGCTCCGGCGTTCACGACGGGACACGACGCGCCGCCCTACGCAAGGATCCCCCGGGAAACGCGCAAATGGGAAGAGCCTCCCCTCTGAGCGGCGAGGCTACCGCACAGGCCCTATGGCTGGCCGGCCAGGGAGACCATGTCCTGGGTGTCCGCCAGCGGCCCGAGCTTGATCTCGAGCAGCTTGGTGTTCTCCTCCACGAACTCGATGGAGTGGCCTTCGTAGAGCGCGATCATGTCCCAGGGGCGCAGCTCCACGGTGCCCAGGTGGTCTCCCTCCTTGGAGTAGACGCCGATCCGCCCCAGGCCCCGCTGGCACATCATGAGCTGGAACTTGGTGGTGGCCTTCAGCGGCTCCAGGATCTTGTGATAATGGGGCTTCACGTAAGACCCCTTCTCGCGATTCAGGAGCACGAGCTGAAGCGGCAGGGCGTCCTGCGTCACGTGGGCCTTGGTGTACCGGTCGCGCAGCGGGTCCGCCAGCTTGTAGTGGGTCTCCAGGGTCTTCCGCTCCTCGGCCGTATCCACGAACGGGGGGTACTTGGCGTAATCCTCGAAGGTGCCGCGTACCAGCACGGCCACCGTCCGCCCGTCGCGGCCCAGGAAGTACTGCACGTGGTCGCTCTTGATGGTGCTGGGGTCCGGATGTCCACTCATTTCGATGTGCCTCCACTCGTCGAGAGAGCCTCTGTGACCGATCCATCAGGACGATAGTCCCCGTGCCCCCGCCTTGTCAACGGAACCACAAAAAAGTGCGCCCCGCCGCAGCCGGGGCCACGGTGGGGCACCGTCCCATTGCGCAGGCGCCTCAGAGTGAGCGGCCGGCGGCGGCGATGAAGGGCTTGATCTCCGTCATGAGTTGCTTGAACACGGCCGGCTTGAGCGACTGCACGCCGTCCGACATGGCCTCCTCGGGCTTCGGGTGCACCTCCAGAATGAGGCCGTCGGCTCCGGCGGCGATGGCGGCCTTGGCCATGGCCGTGACGTACTTCCAGTGGCCGGTGCCGTGGGAGGGGTCCACGATGACGGGGAGGTGGGTGAGCTCGTTGAGCACGGGGACGGCGTTGAGGTCCAGCGTGAAGCGGGTGGCCGTCTCGAAGGTGCGGATGCCCCGCTCGCAGAGGATCACGTCGTAGTTGCCCTCGGCCAGGATGTATTCCGCCGCCTGCAGATACTCCTTGATGGTGGTGGCCATGCCCCGCTTGAAGAGGATGGGCTTCTTCACCTCCCCACACCGCTTCAAGAGGGCGAAGTTCTGGTTGTTGCGGGCCCCGACCTGGAGGATGTCGGCGTACTCGGCCACCAGATCCACGTCTTCCGGCTTGACCACCTCGGTGACGATCTTGAGACCCGTGGCGGCCCGCGCCTTGGCCAGGAGCTTCAGGCCGTTCTCCTCCAGGCCCTGGAAGGCGTAGGGAGAGGTGCGGGGTTTGAACGCGCCCCCCCGCAGCACCGTGGCCCCGGCCTCCCGCACGGAGGCGGCGGTGGCCAGGATCTGCTCCTCGCTCTCCACGGAACAGGGGCCCGCCATGATGCAAACGCGCTCCCCGCCGATGGCCAGATCCCCCACCCGGACCACCGTCTTGGTGGCCTTCACCTCCCGGGACGCCAGCTTGAAGGGTTGGAGGATGGGGACGACGGATTCGACGCCCTCCATGGATTCCAGCGACTGCAGGCGGGCCTTGCCGCGCTCGTCGCCCACGCAGCCGATCACGCTCCGGTGCGTGCCCCGGATCACGTGGGCCTGATACCCCAATCCCTCCACCTTCCCGATGACGGCCTCCAGGTCCGCTTCGGTGTGCCCGTTCTTCATAACGATGACCATGCGCTGTCCTCCCCCGGTGTGGGGCTCCCCCGGCGCCCGAAAAAAAAGGCCACGGGGCTTTTCGCTGCCCCGTGGCCTCTTCCGCTCTGATTTGCCGATTTAGGCTAGAATTCCTCCGAGCGGGCCGCGGGGCAGGCGCCCGTAAACCAGAAGAAAAAGCCGAAGCCGCGGCCCATCCCGATGCTCATGACACCCCCGCCTCTCTTGACGTGGGTTACTGTTAACATCCTATCCACCCCCTGTCAAGGGGAATTATCCACAGGCTGTGGACAAGCCCGCGCGTCCCCCGGCTGCCTGGAGGCGGAGCGGTTCGTTCCCACGGTGGTTGTTTGAGGGGGCGGTATCTTGCCCCGGTCGGGGGGCCCGGCAGGTCACGGCCCCAGGGCCTGCGGGCCAGGGCCCGTCATGAACGACTGCCCGCCCTCGCGGGAGAGGGAAGCTTGGCCGAGGGGGTGCGGGTCCATGTGCCCGGGCAGCGGTGCGGGCGCATCGCCGATGGTGGCACGGATGCGGCTCCACTCGTCCAGCGGGACCCCGAGGAAGGCCCGCACCACTTCCGGGTCGAACTGCGTGCCGCCATGGCGCGCGATCTCTTCGTGGGCCGCGTCGAAGGGGGCCGCGCGGTGGTAAGAGCGGTCCGAGGTGATGGCGTCCAGGGTGTCCGCCACGGCGAAGATGCGGGCCCCGAAGGGGATATCGTGCTTCGCGAGCCCACGCGGATATCCCGTGCCGTCGAAACGCTCCTGGTGCGTGAGCACGATCTCCTGCGCCCCCGGCATGTGGTGCAGGCCGCGCAGGATCTCCGCCCCGATGCTCGGGTGCTTGCGCATCTCCACCCACTCGTCGGGGGACAGAGGGCCCGGCTTCAGGAGGATCTGGTCCGGGATGCCGATCTTCCCGATGTCGTGGAGCAGGGCCCCGGCGGCCAGGGGCTCGCGCGCCGCCGCGGGCACCCCCAGAAGGTCCGCCAGGCGGAGGGTGTAGGCGCGCACGCGCCACGAGTGCGCCCGCGTCTCACGCTCCCGGGCGTCCAGGGCGGCCACCAGGGCGGCCAGGGTGGCCAGGTGGCTCCGCTCTCGCTCCGCAAAGAGCAGGCTGTTCTGCAGGGCGATGGCGGCCTGGGTCGCCAGCGCCTGGCAGAGGTGGATCTTGCGCGACGTGAACGGGCTGCGATCCCACGAGCGGTCCTCCAGCAGGGTGAGGACGCCGATCACCCCGCGGGTAGCGACCATGGGGATCAACAGGCCGGAGGCGAACGGGCCCAGCACCACCTCCCGGTCGCGCGGGGGGAGGCCGAAGCCCGAGGCCCCCGTCTGGAGCAGCACCACCTGTCCGGCCAGGGCCCGATGGTAGCACTCGAAGTGCTTCACCGGGAGGCTGGTGCCGGGCACCAGCGAGTGCGCCGCCGGGCGGACGGGGAATACGGTTTCCACCGTGAGGTGCTCCCGCTGTTCGTCCAGCAGCAGCACCTGGGCCACCGTCACGTGGAGCGCCCGCACCACGCGTTCCGCGAGCTGGGCCAGCAGGTCCGGCAGCGCCACCGTGGAGCAGATGGCCGCGCTGGTGCGCAGCAGGAGGTCGCGCTCCCCGGACTGCTCCGCGATCTCGGCCACCGCCTGCCGGAAATCCCGCTGGATCTCCCGCCCTTCCAGCAGCGTGTGGACCGCTCCCACGAGTTGCCGTACCTCCAGGGGCCTGCGCAGGTACGGCGTCGTCTCGGCGACTCCCCCCCGGGGCGGCCGCTGGCCGGCTCCCAACAGGAGGATCATCGGCGTGTCCGGCGCCGCCGCCCGGACCCGTTCGACCAGCGCGGGAAGTTCCCCCGCGCCCACGAGGGCGCCCAGGACGAGGGCCGCGGGGGGCTCCTGCTCCAGCACCGCTTGCAGGGCGCCCGCTTCGTGGACCACGGACACAGCGAGCCCCGCGGCCCGCAGGGCGCGGGCGGCGCGGTTGGAGGTGGCCGCATCGCGGTCGGCGATCAGGACGGGGGCGCCGCCATCCATCCGCTCTCCACCGGGTCTCACGAGCCGCTCCGGCACCGGATTCGTGCCCGGCGCGGGCCGCTCGTCGCGTGAGTGACGTCGGACATCGGCGAACGCCTTCCGCCTGCTGCGGGACCTGCCACGCCGCGAACGCACGTCGCGAACTCCGTCCGCCCTGGATGCCACGCCGGCCACCGCCCGGCGCACGCCCTCAGTGCGCCGCGCAACGCGGCGGGCCATGCCGCCCGAACATGCACGGAACACCGTAACTGCCCGGGCCGAACATCGGAGCGGGTTCCGCCACCTTGCGGGGCACTGACCGAAAAAGATCAGACCAGGGCGGCTTCTCTCCGAGCCCAAAGGCCTATGCACGATCTATTCCTTCGCGAACGGGCAGATGCGCCGCCTCTCCCCGGTCTGGTCCCGCTCCGGCGTGAGGGCCTTATATGGTCGGAGGTTTCGATGATAAAGGGCTGGCAAACCAGGGAGAGGGCCGTTTCGACGGCCTCACGATCCCACCGGTCTGTGGGCACGGACGGGGGGCGGGAAGGCTACACCACCATCGCCCCCGCCTCCGGCCGCCGACGCGGCCGCCCGAACGCACCCGGGGCGGGACAATGGCATCCGATCTCCACCCCTCCGGCCGGCAAGGCCGGGACCTGGACCAGGCCGGGTCCTGCCGCAACGTGCCCGGCGGTCCCGTAACCTGTTGCCTGGCGGGCCCCGTAATGCTAGAAAAGACCTACATTTCAGCGATTGCGGCCCCGAGGGGGCCAGCGCATCCGCAGGAGACCGAATGGGCCAGGCCTTCGAGACGGTGGCGTGGACGGATCGGGGGACCGTGCGCCTCATCGATCAAACGCGCCTGCCCGCCGAAGAGAGCTACGTGGAGTGCCGAGACTTCGCCGCGGTCTATCACGCCATCCGGTCCATGCAGGTCCGGGGGGCACCGGCCATCGGCGTGGCCGCCGCCATGGGGATGGCCCTGGGGGCGCTGGCCATCCGGGCCGAGGAGTTCCCCGTCTTTTTCGAGGAACTGGAACGCCTAGCACGTGAGATGATCACCGCTCGGCCCACGGCGGTGAACCTGGCCTGGGCCGTGCGGCGCATCCTCCGCACCGCCCAGAAGCTCCGGGACCTGCCCCTGGTGGCCGTCCGGGACGGGTTGGTGCGGGAGGCGTGCCTCATGAAGGCGGAGGACGTGGCGGCCAACCGGGCCATGGGGCGGCACGGCCAGGCCCTTCTGCCGGACGGCGCCCGCGTGCTCACCCACTGCAACGCCGGCGCCCTCGCCACGGCCGGGTACGGGACGGCCCTCGGCGTGATCCGGGCGGCCGTGGAGGCAGGGAAACGGATCACCGTGTGGGTGGACGAGACCCGCCCGTTCCTGCAGGGGGCGCGCCTCACGGCGTGGGAGCTGCACCGGGATGGGATCCCGGTCACCCTCATCACGGACAACATGGCGGGCCACTTCATGCAGCGCGGGCAGGTGGACGCCGTGGTGGTCGGCGCGGACCGCATCGCGGCCAACGGCGACACGGCCAACAAGATCGGCACCTATGCGCTGGCCGTGCTGGCACGGGCCCACGGCATCCCCTTCTACGTGGCGGCGCCCCTGTCCACGGTGGACCTGGAGATGCCGGACGGGTCCGGCATCCCCATCGAGGAGCGGGCCCCGGAGGAGGTGACCCACCTGGCCGGGCGCCCGCTGGCGCCGGCCGGTGTGGGCGCGGCCAACCCCGCCTTCGACGTCACGCCGGCCGCGTACATCACGGCCATCGCCACCGAACAGGGCATCGCCCGGGCGCCGTACGCCGAGAGCCTGCGGGCCCTGGCCGCCACCGCGGTGGCCGGCTAGCCCCGGGACTCGGGCGCGGCATGGCCGGCGAGCGCATCCTGGTCGTGGAGGATGAACTCCTCATCGCGCGCATGGTCCAAGAGTGCCTGGCCCCCCTCTACGTGGAGGTCGTCCACGTCACCAGCGGGCCGCAGGCCCTGGAGGCCGTGCTGGCGCATCCGCCGGACCTGATCCTGCTGGACGTGGTGCTCCCGGGGATCGACGGGTTCGAGGTGGCCCGACGGATCAAGTCGGATCCGAAGACGGGCCACCTGCCCATCATCTTCCTCACGGCGCTCTCCCAGGCGACGGACAAGGCCCGGGGCTTCGAGCTGGGCGCCGACGACTACATCACGAAACCCTTCCAGTTCGAGGAGGTGCAGGCACGGGTCCGGAGGGCGCTGCAGCGGGCGGAGGCGGCACGGGCGCTGCGGGCGGCCGAGGCGGGCCGCGGCATCCGCGGGCGCCTGCGGGACATGGGCCTGCCCAGCCTCATCCAGTTCATCGAGTTGGAGCGGGCCGGCGGGGTTTTGAGCCTGACGCGGGGCGAGGAGCGGGGGCACATCTACTTCGACGGGGGCCGCATCGTGAACGCCGTGCTGCGGGGGACGCAGGGGGAGCACGCCGTGTACCGCCTCCTGGCATGGGACGACGGCGAGTTCGAGCTGGAGCGCGTCCACGGCGGCACAGCCTTCGAGGGGCGCATCGCCGCCTCAAACCAGGCCCTCCTCCTGGAGGGGCTGTGCCGGCGGGACGAACGGGCGCGCCTCAAGGCCGCGCTGCCCCCCATGAACATACGACTCGCGGCGAGTGAGCGCCTCCGGCACGCCCTGCAGGGGAAAAAGCCTGCGGCGGACCTCCAGCGGTACCTGCCCCTCCTGGACGGCACGCGCACGATCCAGCAGGTGGTCGACGAGAGCGGAGAGGACGATCTGAAGGCCCTGGTGGATCTCGCCAAGCTCTACCGGAGCGGCATGCTGGAGCCGGGGGGGACGCCCTGATGGAGCGGCGGCGCGCGGCATCCCGCTGGGCGGCCCTAGGGGCGGCGGCCCTCCTGGCCATGGCAGCGGCGGCGCGCGGCGCCATCCCCTCGGCGGCCGCAGGGGCGGCCGGCGCGGCCAACCAGGCCCCCGCGCCCGAGGCGGCCCTGGGCGCCGCGGCCCGCACGGCGTTCGAGGGCCGCCTCGAGGAGGCCATCGCCGCGGTCCACCCCCTGGCGTCGGACGCGGCCCTTCCGGAGGGCGTCCGGGCCCGCGCCAATTTCCTCCTGGGCGTCCTCCTCGTGCGGGCGGGTCGCCCCGCCGAGGCCACGGCGGCGCTGGAGGCCGGCGCCGGCGATCCCGTGTTGGCGGACTACGCGCTGGCGCGCCTGGGCCTGGCGCGGCGGGCGGCCGGGGACCCCGGGGGGGCCGCACGGGCCCTGGCCCGCCTCCTGGCCAGCTACCCCGCCAGCCCGCTGGCCGATCCCGCCTGGCGCGACCTGGGGCGGGCAGCCTTCGATGCCGGGGACCTGCCCTCGGCGGAGACGGCCCTGCAGGAGGCCCTGGCCCATGCCCGTACGCCCGCCCAGCGCGCGGACCTTCAACTCCTGCTGGCCCAAGTCCTGGCGCGGGCCGGCCGGCCCGCGGAGGCCGTCCCGCTGCTCCGCGACCTGTGGCTCACCATGCCGGCGGCCCGCGAGGCGGACCGGGCAGCGGAACTCCTCCAGGGGCTGCCCGGGGCCGCCGCCTCCTTCACGGACGACGAGCGGTTCCTGCGCGCCATGCGGCTCTACCGGGGCGGGGCCTACGCGAAAGCCGCCCGGGAGTTGATGCCCTTCGCCGCAGAGGCGGGGGCGCGGGGGGGCCAGGCCCGCCTGGACCTCGGTATCGCCCGCTTCCGCACGCGGGAGTACCAGGAAGCCATCCGCACCCTGGAGCCGCTCCTCAACGATTCCGCGGGCCCGGGCCGGGCGGAGATCCTCTTCTGGCTCGCCCGCTGCTACTTCGGCCTGCCCGACCGGGCGCGGTCGCAGGCCCTCCTGGAGGAGTTGGTGGCCGCGGCACCGAAGGACGCGCGCGCCGACGATGCCCTGTTCCTGCTGGCCGACAGTTACATCGACGACGGCCGGCCCGACCGGGCGGCGGACGCGCTGGACCGCCTGATCCGTGGGTACCCCAAGAGCGACCGGATCGACCTGGCCCGGTGGGAGCGCGGGTGGCTCTGGTATCGCGCCGGGCAGTATGTGCGTGCGGCGGGGGCCTTCCGCAACCTGGCCGCGCGCGCCCCTCGCTTCTGGGCCCAGGCCACGTACTGGGAGGCACGCGCCGAGGAGGCCGGTGGGCACGCGGCGCCGGCCCGGCGCCTCTACGGCCTGGTGGCCGCGCACGCTCAGGTGGCCGCCGGGCCCGGGGCGTACTATGCCTGGCTGGCGCGCCTGCGGCTGGGCAAGAAGACACAGCTTGCGACGGAGGCGGTGTCCCCGGCGCCGCCGCAGGATCGCGGCCGGCTGCCCGTGGCGCGCGCCCTGGCGGCCCTCTGGCTGGCCGACGAGGCCACCGAGGAGTACGCGGGGGCGGTGCGGGACCATCCCGACGATCGCGGCCTGGCGGCGGAGGCGGTGGACGCCGCCCTCCGCCTGCAGCGGGCGGATCGGGCGGTGGCCCTCGCCAAGCACGTCCTCTGGCCGCAGTACGCCCAGTCCGGCGGGACGCCGCCGATCCGAGCGTTCTGGGACGCCCTCTACCCCCAGGGATACTGGAACCTGGTGGCCGACCGGACGGCGGCGCAGCGCCTGGACCCGTATCTGGTCCTGGCCGTCATCCGCGAGGAGAGCGCGTTCGCCCCGCAGGCCGTTTCGCCGGCGGGGGCGCGTGGGCTCATGCAGCTGATGCCCTCCACGGCCTCCCGCCTCGCCGGCGCCCATCGGCTTCCGGCCCCCGGCGGCGGCCTGGCCATCGAGGAACCGTGGTATAATATCGCACTGGGCGCCGCGGAACTGGCCGACCTCCTGGACGAATTCAAGGGGGACGTGGCCCTGGCCCTGGCCGCCTACAACGCCGGGGCGCACCACGTGCGCCGCTGGATCCGGGAGAGGGGATACGCCGGCCCCCAGGAGTTCGTGGAGGAGATCCCCTTCGAGGAGACGCGCGGATACGTGAAGCGCGTCCTGGGCAGCTACGATCGCTACCGCGCGCTGTACGCAGAGTCGCAAATCCCGAGCCCGACGTCGCAGGCCCAAACCCCTGAGCCCGGGACCCCGGGCGGTACGAAGTGAACCGGTGCTCCCCTCCCGTTCGTGCGGCTGGGCATGGGACGAGGGACATGAGACGTTCGGATCGGCAGGTCTGAGGGGCAGGCGAGATGGCTGAGGATGCAGCGGGCAACGCGAAAGCGCAGGACGGGCAGATGGGGGGCCTGAGCGGGAAACGGGTGCTGCTGGGGGTGTCGGGGAGCATCGCGGCGTACAAGGCCGTCGAGGTGCTGCGGGAACTCGTGCGGCGCGGGGCCGAGGTGCGCGTGGTCATGACGGAGGCGGCGCAGCGGTTCGTGGCACCCCTCACCTTCGCCACCCTCTCCCGGCAACCGGTCCTCACCGACCTCTTCACGCTGGACTACGGCCGGGAGATCGGCCACGTGGCGGCCCCGGGGCGCGCCCACCTGCTGCTGGTGGCGCCGGCCACGGCCCACACCATCGCCAAGCTCGCCCACGGCCTGGCGGACGATTTCCTGACCAATATCTACCTCGCCGCCGCGTGCCCCGTGCTGCTGGCCCCGGCCATGGACGCGGACATGTACCGCCACCCCGCCACGCAGGAGAACCTGGAGGCGCTGCGGCGCTGCGGCGTCCGCATCGTGGGGCCGGCCAGCGGCGAACTGGCCTCGGGGATGGTGGGCCCGGGGCGGTTGAGCGAACCGGCCGAGATCGTGGCTGCGGCCGAGGCCCTCCTCCTCGGCCAACAGGACTTGGCCGGACGGGTGGTGCTGGTGACGGCCGGCCCCACCCAGGAACCGGTGGACCCCGTGCGATTCCTCTCCAACCGATCGTCCGGCCGCATGGGCTTCGCCGTGGCCGAGGCGGCACGGGACCGGGGGGCACGGGTGACCCTGGTGGCCGGCCCCACGGAGGTGGCCCCGCCCGGAGGCGTGGAGGTCCTGCGCGTGGGGACGGCGGAGGAGATGCGCGCCGCCGTGCTGGCCAGGGCCGGGGAGGCCAGCGTGGTCGTCAAGGCGGCCGCCGTGGCGGACTATCGCCCGGCCCGCCCCCGCGGGCAGAAACTGAAGAAACAGGACGCCCCGCTACGCCTGGACCTTGAACCGACGCCGGACATCCTGGGCGAGTTGGGCAGGCGCAAGCGGGGACAGGTCCTGGTGGGCTTCGCCGCCGAGACCGACGACGTGATCGCCAACGCCAAGGACAAGCTGGCCAAGAAGAACCTGGACCTGATCGTGGCCAACGACGTGCGCGCGGCGGACGCCGGCTTCGCGGTGGAGACGAACCGCGTGACCATCCTGGGGCGGAACGGCGTGGCCGAGGTGCTGCCCCTGCTTTCCAAGCGGGAGGTGGCGGACCGCATCCTGGACCGCGTCGTGGCACTGCTCGAGGAACCGACGAGGCACCCAGGGCGCCAAGGGCGGTGAGGGAGAAAAAGGTGGCAGACCCGAAAGACGAATTGCGCGCCATCGCGCGCGGGCTGCGGGAACAGCTGGAGGGCCAATGGCAGCTCGGGGTCGACGCGCTGCCGCGCCCTCCCGAGGCGGCACCGCCCAGGCCGGCCCCCGCCGGGCCGCCCGGGATGCCCGCCTTCACCACGCTCGCAGACGTGCGGGCGCACCTGGGGGAGTGCACGCGCTGCAAACTCCACACGGGGCGCAAGACCATCGTCTTCGGCGTGGGGACGCCGAAGGCCCACCTGGTGTTCGTGGGCGAGGGCCCGGGGGCGGACGAGGACGCGCAGGGCGAGCCGTTCGTGGGGCGGGCCGGC
>DASPOZ010000416.1:0-3645 GCA_035625755.1 Candidatus Sulfotelmatobacter sp. | reverse complement strand
TGCGGCACCAAGGCCCTCTTCCGGCGGGACTACCAGCAGATCGTGGCGCAGCGCGCCTTCTTCGGCGACTTCGATCCCTTCGGCGACTTCGACCTGTTGTTCGGCGCCGCCCGCCTGAACCTGCGCATCGTGGAGGTGCCGGTCCGCTATCGCGAGCGCACCTACGGCACCACCAAGATCCACCGTTGGCGGCACGGCTGGCTCCTTCTCCGCATGTGCGGCATTGCCATCCGCAAGCTGAAATTCGCCTAGCAGGCTGCTGAAAAGGGCCCATCTGCGGCGTTGGCGCGCTCGCGCGCTCGCTGCGGCGTACATCCCAGTACGCCTCACTCGGCGCATCGCGCGCCGCCTTGCATCTGGGCCCTTTTGAGCAGCCTGCGGGACGGCGGCGTTTTCGGTCTTCTGTTCGGCGCGGCGCCGCAGGGGTCTCGGGCCGGCGGCCGTCCGCGGATGGCTTTTTCGCTTGACACCGTGCCGCCGCCTAGGGAGACTCAGGCGGGCCGTTCGAGCCCATCCCCCCTGCCTCCCGGGCGCCACGTCGCGTCCCATGACAACGATGTCAACGCCTTCGCCGCGCCGGGCGCGCCCGGCCGCGGGGGAGCCCTCGCCATGACGGAGCCGACCGGGCCGCTGCGGAAGACCCCCCTCAACGCTGTCCACCGCCAGTTGGGGGCCAAGATGGTCCCCTTCGGCGGGTGGGACATGCCCGTCCAGTACGCCGGCATCCTGGAGGAGCACCGGGCCGTGCGGGGCAAGGCCGGCCTCTTCGACGTCTCCCACATGGGGGAGTTCGAGGTGGAGGGTCCCGACGCTGTGGCGGCCGTCCAGCGCCTGGTCAGCAACGACATGGGGACGCTCCAGGTGGGCCAGGTGCGCTACGCGGCCCTCTGCACCGAGGCCGGCACCTTCGTGGACGATCTCACGGTGGCCCGCCTGGCGGGGGACCGATTCCTCATCACGGTGAACGCCTCCAACATCGAGAAGGACCTGGCCTGGATCCGCGCCCACGCCGGCGGCCGGGCAACGATCCGGGACAAGAGCGAGGAGACCGCCCTGCTGGCCCTCCAGGGGCCGGCCGCCGTGGCCATCCTCCGGCCCCTCACCCCGCTGGACCTGGGGGCCATCAAGTATTACTGGTTCGCCCGGGGCAAGGCCCTGGGGCTGGACGTGATCTGCTCGCGCACGGGCTACACCGGGGAGGACGGCTTCGAGCTGTACCTGCCGGCGGCGCAGGCGCCGGCCGCCTGGTCGGCCCTGCTGGAGGCGGGAAAGGCGCACGGGCTGCAGCCGTGCGGCCTGGGGGCGCGGGACACGCTGCGCCTCGAGGCCAAGATGGCCCTCTACGGCAACGACATCGACGACCAGCACACGGTGCTGGAGGCGGACCTGGCCTGGATCGTGAAGTTCGACAAGGGGGACTTCATCGGCCGGTCGGCCCTGTCGAAGCAGAAGGCGGAGGGCCTGCGGCGGAAGCTGGTGGGGTTCGAGGTGGTGGGGCGGGGCATCGCGCGGCACGGCTACCCGCTGGCCAAGGCCGGCGCCCCCATCGGCGAAGTCACCAGCGGCAGCATGGCGCCCTGGCTGAACAAGCCCATCGGCCTGGGCTACGTGGCCGTGGAGCACGCCGCCGTGGGCGCCGAGTTCGACGTGATCATCCGCGGCCAGCCGGTGCCGGCCCGCGTGGTCCCGACCCCCTTCTACAAACGGCCCCGCTGACCGGCGGGGCGTGGCGCGCTGCGGCCACGGGAGGTGCCATGGTTCCCGAGGGACTCCGGTACACCAAGGAGCACGAGTGGATCAAGGTGGAGGGGGATCGAGGGCGAGTGGGCATCACCCATTTCGCCCAGGAGCAGCTCGGCGACGTGGTGTTCGTGGAACTGCCCAAGGTGGGGCGGCAGCTCAAGCCCATGGAGGTGTTCGGGGTGGTCGAGTCGGTGAAGGCCGTCTCGGACCTCTTCTGCCCCGTGGGCGGTCAGGTGCTGGAGGTGAACGCCGCCCTGGAAAAATCGCCCGAGCTGGTGAATAAGGATCCCTACGGCCAGGGCTGGATGCTGGCCATCAAGGTCGGCAACCCGAAGGACCTGGACGCCTTGATGGACGCCAAGGGCTACACGGCCTTCCTGGCGGAAGGGAAGCACTGATGCGCTACATCCCGAACACCGATGCCGACCTCCGGAGCATGCTGCGCGTTATCGGCGTCCGCTCCGTGGAGGACCTGTTCGCCGATATCCCCAAGGACGTCCGCCTCAAGCGCCCGCTGAAGGTTCCCGCGGCCCTGGGCGAATCCGCCCTGCTCGGGCACCTGAAGGCCCTGGCGGCCCGCAACGCCGACGTGGAGAGCGTGACCTCGTTCCTGGGGGCGGGGGCGTACAACCACTTCGTCCCCGCCGTCTCCGGGCAGCTCCTGCTGCGGGGCGAGTTCCTCACCGCCTACACCCCCTACCAGCCCGAGGTGTCCCAGGGGACGCTGCAGTTCCTCTACGAGTACCAGACCTTCATCTGTATCCTCACGGGCATGGAGGTGGCCAACGCCTCTATGTACGAGGGGGGATCGGCGCTGGCCGAGGCCGTGCTGATGGCGGGGCGGGTGACGGGGCGCCGGGGGGTGGTGATGGCCCGGTCCGTCCACCCGGACTATCGCCGCGTGGTGGCCACCTACGGGGGCCACGCCGGGTTCCCCATCCGCGAGGTGGGCTTCACGGAGCGGGGCGATCTGGACCTGGCCGCCGCCCGCGCCGCCATCGGCGCCGAGACGGCGTGCGTGGTGGTGCAGAGCCCGAACTTCTTCGGCGCCATCGAGGACCTGGAGGAGGCGGCCGCCCTGGCCCGGGCCGCCGGCGCCCTGTTCGTGGTGGCGGTGGCCGAGCCGGTGTCCCTGGGGCTGCTGAAGCCGCCGGGGGAGTGCGGGGCGGACATCGTGGCGGGCGAGGGGCAGCCCCTGGGGTGCCCGGCCAGCTACGGCGGGCCCAACCTGGGGTTCTTCGCCACCCGCGAACGGCTCATGCGCCACATGCCGGGGCGCCTGGTGGGCCAGACGGTGGACCGGGAGGGGCGCACCGGCTACGTGCTGACGCTGGCCACGCGCGAGCAGCACATCCGGCGCGAGAAGGCCACGTCCAACATCTGCACCAGCGAATCGCTGGTGGGCCTGATGGCCATCATCTTCATGTCGCTCCTGGGGCGGCAGGGGATGCGCGAGCTGGCCACGCAGAACCTGCAGAAGGCCGCCTACGCCCGGGCCCGCGTGGCGAAGGTGCCGGGCTACTCGCTGCGCTTCGGCGGGCCGGCCTTCAACGAGTTCGTGGTGGCCTGCGGGCGGCGGAAGCCGGCGGAGGTGAACCGCGCCCTGTGGGGCCGGAAGATCCTGGGGGGCGTGGAGCTGGGCCGCTACTACCCGGAGCTGGCGGACTGCCTGCTCTGCTGCGTCACCGAGATGCACAGCCGCGAGCAGATCGATGGGCTGGCAGAGGCGCTGGGGGCGGCGGGGGGCCCGGCGAAGGCGGGGGGCGCCAAGGCTGCAACCGCCAAGACTGCAACCGCCAAGGGCGCCAAGATCGCCAAGATCGCCAAGGCTGCAACAGCCAAGCATGCAACCGCCAAGGGCGCCAAGATCGCCAAGAACGCCAAGGGTGCTAAGGGACGGGG
>DASPOZ010000415.1:0-8966 GCA_035625755.1 Candidatus Sulfotelmatobacter sp. | reverse complement strand
GCGGGCCGCGGCCGGGGGCAGCCAAGGGAAGGGGACGTAACTCCGCGCCGGGGGCTCGTGGGCTTTCCCCGCGGGGCCCCGGCGCCACCCATCGAAACATCTTCTAGCGATATCGTAGGGTCGATCGCCCGCGTGGCCCGGCCTGGCGGGCCACGGACGCCCCACCGGGGACTTGGACCCCCGGCGGGGCGTTCGTGCTCATGCGGAGGAGCCGACGGCCCCGAAGGTGGTGTCGCCGGGGCCCGGTCTGGCGGAATCGTTGACGGGCTATGGAAAGGACCTATATTAGATGTAAGGTGCTAATTTTGCGCCCCGGGTTTCGACCGGCCGAGTCGCGCCGGTTTGTTGCCTCCGCGCCGAGATTTTCCTGCCCCTGGCAGGGCGCGCCCCGTCCTTGCGCCTCGTCTTGCCTGGACGTTTCGTCAGGCGAGGAACTATGGCAAGCAAAGACATTCCGCTCTCCGCGGACGCCGCCTCACGGGGCGTTCCGGTGGAACGATTCCGTCACGGGGTAGTCCCGCCCTGATACGCGCCGTCTTGGGAGTCGTGGAGGCGGGGGGAGGTGTGCCATGGCAGTGGTGGAACGCTTGAGGCGCTTTCTGGACGAGCAAGGGGTGTCATATGAGGTGGCGGTGCATCCCGAGCGGTACACCACCCAGGAGGTGGCCGCTGCCAGCCACGTGTCGGGCAGGGCGTTGGCCAAGACCGTGATGGTGAAGACCGGCGGCGGTTTTGCCATGGCGGTGCTCCCGGCGGCCTGCCGCGTGAGCGTGCAGCGGGTGCGCGACCTGCTGGGGGACCCCGAGGCCGCCATCGCCGCGGAGCCCGAGTTCCGCGGCCTGTTCGCGGACTGCGAGGCCGGCGCCATGCCGCCCTTCGGAAACCTGTACGGCATCCCGGTGTACGTGGATGATGAACTGGCGGTGCGGGAGCGGATCACCTTCGAGGCTGGCACCCACCACGAGGTGATCACCATGCGCTACGCCGACTTCGCGCGCGTGGTGCAGCCGCGGCAGGCGGAGTTCTGCGCCCACGCGGCCTAGCAAGCTGCAGGGCAGGCTGTTGAAAAAGGCCCCCTCCATTGCGGAGTGCGGAACGCGGAATGCGGAATCCGGGCGCCGCCCTGCAACTGGACCTTTTTGAGCGGCTTGCGAGGTGGTGAGCGGAGCGCCGCGGGGGGATCATCATGGTGAACGCATTAGCCATTCGGTGGCCCGCCCTGATCTTTCTGGCCTTGTGGCTGGCCCTGGCCGTCCTGCTGCTCCTGCCGAGCTAGCGGGCTGCTGAAAAAGGCCCAACATCTCTCCCGCCGTCTCGGCGGCAGCGGGCGGGGCGTTGGCGCGCTCGGACAGTTCGCCGCTGCCGACGTTGCGGCAGCCGTGGCGCTGTGGCGTACGTTCCAGTACGCCTCGCCCGGCCCTTCGCGCGCCGCCTTGCATCCGGACCTTTTTGCGCGGCCTGCGCGAACGTGGGTTTGGCGGCAAACTGCTAGGGCGGCTGCCCGGCTTGCCACCGGCGGGAGGGAATAAACGCCACGTTGCGTTGGGTCCGCAGAGAGGCGGGGGCGCGGCGGGTCCCATCTTGACGTGACGCAGGATGCCTCTGCCCTCCGGCTGGGGCAGGCGGGTTCCCATGGCGACCGCTGATGTCGAGAGGGCCGCGGGCCCGGAACATGCCGGCTGGGCGGTAGTGCTGGCTGGGGGCGAGGGCCGGCGCATGCGGCGCTTCATCGGCAAGTTCCTGGGCAGCGAGCGGCCCAAGCAGTTCTGCCGGATCGTGGGGCGCCGGTCCATGCTCCGGCACACGTGGGACCGGGCGGCCCGGGTAGTGGAGGCCGAACGGATCGTCACGGTCATCACCGCCGGCCAGGAGCCCTACCTGGATGAGGAGGCGGGTGGAGGCGTGCCGGGCACGGTCCTGGTGCAGCCCGAGAACAAAGAGACGGCGGCGGGCCTGCTGCTGCCGCTACTCTGGATCGCCCGGCGGGCCCCCGCCGCCACGGTGGCGGTCTTTCCCGCCGACCACTTCGTGTGGGAGGAGGATCGGTTCGCGGGGCACGTGCGGACCGCCCTGGCGGCGGCGCAGGAACGGCCCGAGCGGCTGGTCCTGCTGGGCGTGGAGGCGGACGGGCCGGAGGTGGGCTACGGGTGGATCGCCCCGGGCGAGCCTCTGGCGGCGGGGCCGGCCGCCGAACTCTACACCGTACGCCGTTTCTGGGAGAAGCCGGACTTGCACACGGCCGCCCGTCTCTTCGGGGCCGGCCACCTGTGGAACACCCTGGTCCTGGCCGGGCACATGAAGGCATTCCTGGGCCTGGCCGCGGCGTGCATCCCGCAGGTCTTCGAGCCTCTGCGCGCCGTGGGGCATCTCCTGGATGGCGTGCCCGCGGCTGCGGTGCTGGCTGCGACTTACCGGAGGATCCCCTCCACGAACTTTTCCCGCGCGATCCTCGCGCGGTCGCCGAAGGGGCTCACGGTGCTGGCGGTCCGTGGCGTCGGCTGGAGCGACTGGGGCGACCCCGATCGCATCGTCCGCACCCTGCGCCGCTTCCAACGCCGCCCCGGTTGGCTCTCGGCCTATGCCCTGGCCCAGGCCCAGGCGGCAACGTCGCGGGCCTCGAGGGCTGCCTGATCGGGGGCGGATCGAAGCGTTGCCCCGGTGCGTCGTGTGGCAAGTCGCCGGGCTCGTACCTTCCCGCGGTGCCCGGCGCGGCCGTGCAGGGCACGGCCGGATTGGGACCCAAAGGCCCCAAGATCTCCGCCGCGGAACCCAGCGAAAATAGGGCTCTATCCCCCCACCCTTGAGGCGCGGGTGTCCCGGTGCCCCCTGCCCCGCCACCAGCCAACGGGGACCCTGTTCAGCTAAGTGTTTGGAAATACCGGGGGCCGTCCGTCCGCGCGGCGGCGAGGGCGATCCCTCTTCCCCTGGCATCATGCTTGCGAGGAGAAGCACGCGGAAGAGTGTATGCTTTGAAGCAGCGAGCCGTCAGAAATCTGTTGAATCCCCGGCAGAACGATCTCGAGCAGCGTCGGCGCATGCGCCTGTTGCAGAGGGCGCGAACCGGGGACGCGGGGGCCTTGTGCATCCTGCGGGAGAAGTATCACCTCAGGTTGCCCTTGATCGAGCAACAGATCCCTTACAGGCTTCCTTGGATGCGGCGCCGTGGAACGGGGTCGGCCCGCCAACGGACCGGGCGATGAACCGGCAGCGGCGCGTGCTGGCGGGGCTCAGCCTCATCGCCTTGGGCGTCCTCGCCCTGGACCACCCGATGCTGGCGGCCGCGTTCCTCGTGGGGGCGGCCATCGGCGCGCTGGCCCTGACCATTCGGCGGCGCGGCGGCTCCGCGCCGACCTCATCGTGCTGGGTCCGCGGGGAACCGGGGATGCCGGCGCGGCCGCCCTGGAGCTGACGGCGGCGGAGGTGGTGCGCCGGGCCCTGGTTCCGGTGCTCGCCGGGGCCGCACATTCGACCGTCGACGGCCGACGGCCGACGGTCGCGGCCGGTTCTCCGGCGGTCGGCGGTCAGCGGTCGGCGGGACGGCGGGGGCCGCGCCGGCGGCCCCGGGGGAGGGACGCGAAATGAGCGGACCGGGAGCCTCCAAAACCACGGGCTATCGCCGCATCTTGTGGCCGACGGACTTCTCGGCCCTGGCCAAGGCCGCCCTGCCGTACGCTGTGGACCTGGCCGCCGATTCCGTGGCGGAACTGGTGCTGCTCCACGTGCTCACGCCGCCGGTGGCGTACGCCGGGCCCGAGATCCCCGGCGCACTCTGGGGCGAACTCCAGCAGAAGAACCGGGTTGCCGCCCGCGAGGAGCTCCGCCGGCTGGCGGCACAGGTGAAGCATCCGAAGGTCCGGGTCCACACCGTTCTGGCCGAGGGCGTGCCCTTCGACCAGATCCTGAAGGTGGCCAAGCGGCTCCGCTGCGACCTGATCGTGGTGGCTACGCACGGCCGCACCGGCCTGGCGCACGTGGTGATGGGGAGCGTGGCGGAAAACGTGGTCCGCCGTGCCACGTGCCCGGTGCTCACGGTGCGACCCCCGCGCATCAAGCCGTGACAGGCCGCTGAAAAAGGCCCACCTGCTGCGTTGGCGTGCTCGCGCACTCCCTGCGGCGTACCCGGTGTACGCCTCAGTCGGCGCTTCGCACGCCGCCTTGCATCTGGACCTTTTTGAGCGGCCTGCGGGAAGGTTCCTGCTCAGTAAGTAACGGGGCGGGTAATGTGCAGGAGTTGCACTCCTGCAGTGCGCGGCCTGCGCTTCGGGGTCGCGGGCGCTCGCGCGCCGGCGCGGGGCGGGCGCGCAACGGATGCTGGGAAACCGCGGGGTTCGTGGCGGGCCGGCGCCCGCGAGGGCTGGCGCGAAAGTGGTGGCACCGGAAATGCGCTTCTCCCACGATGCGCACGATGGTGAGCGCAAGGGAGGAGACGACGATGAAAAAGACGATGGGGGTGATCGCGGGCCTCGGGATCCTGGCGCTGGCCGGTTCGCTGGCCTACGCGCAGGGTCCGGGCTTCGGCTGGGGTCCGTGGCACGGCCGCGGGCCCGGCTGGGGCCCGGGGTGGCGGACCGCCAGCCTGACCGCCGAGGAACAGGCCAAGGTGGATATGCTGCGCCAGGAGCAGTGGAGCACGATGAACGCGGTGCGCGAGAAGCTCAGCGCCAAGCGCAGCGAGCTGCTGGCGGCCCGGCGCGCGGGTGACCAGGCCAAGGTGGATGCCGTCACCAAGGACATTAATGCGTTGTATGCCGAGATGGCTCAGAAGCGTGAGGAGCACTGGGCCGAGATGGCCGAGATCGTAGGGAAGGACTTTCCCGGGCCCGGATACGGGCGTGATTTCGGCCCCGGGATGGGCCGCGGCATGGGCATGATGGGGTACGGCCCCGGCTTCGGACGCGGCGGGTTCTGCCCGATGTGGCAGTAGCGGAGGCGGCACCGGGGGAACGGGATGCCGCTCCCCCGGTGCTAGCAGGCTGCTGAAAAAGGCCCATCTGCGGCGTTGGCGCGCTCGCGCACTCCCTGCGGCGTACCCGGCGTACGCCTCAGTCGGCGCATCGCGCGCCGCCTTGCACCTGGACTTTTTTGAGCAGCCTGGCTGAAACCGGAAGAAATTGTGGAAGGTGGGCGTGGAATGATCCCGGGCGCGGCCACACGGATGAGACCGCTTGGATGGGCGGCCGGTGTGAGCGCCCTGGGGGCGGCCGGGCTGGTCCTCGCCCTGTGGGCCGCGCCAGCGCAGGCCGCACCGTGGTGGATGCGCTGGGGGCGGGGCGCCCACCACGGGTACGACCCGAACACCGTCGTCACGCTGGAGGGCACGGTGCGCGTCCCCAAGCTCACTCCCCCCATGCCGTCCCTGGAGGTGGAGACGGCGCTGGGCGAGGCCGTGAACGTGGTGTTGGGGCCGCCGTGGTACCTGGAGCGAGCCGGCGTGGGATTCGCCGCCGGGGACCGGGTGATCGTCGAGGGTTCCAAGCTGATGGAGGATTCGGGGCGCGTGGTGGTGGTGGCGGCCCGCGTGGAGAAAGTGCCCGGCGGCACCACGCTGCGGCTGCGGGACGAACAGGGCATGCCGCTGTGGATGCCCATGGGCGGGAGGCAGCAGGGCCAGCCTATGCACTGAGCCCGGGCGCGCCGGGCGCGCCTCTGATTGAGTGATCGCAGCCCTCCAGGTGGGCGCGCGGGACTCCTTCCCCGCGCAGCGCGCCGGGGGGCGGTGGTGTTGGCAGCGGGTCGCGCGGGAGACGGGCACAGGCCGTGGCCGAGACCATCCTGGTTCCGACGGACGGGTCAGAGTGCGCCCTTGCGGCGGAGGGCCTCGCCGTATCCCTCGCCGCCGAGCAGGGCTGGTCCATCCTTGGCCTCTACGTGGTGGACCCGCGCCTCCTGGGCGGCGCCTACGTGAACGACGTGGCGGGTGCCGTGGGCGCGACCTTCCCGGGGAACTTCGTGGGCCGCCTGCGACAGGTGCTGGAGGCCCGGGGCGAGGCCGTGCTGGACCGGCTGGCCGCCGCCTGCGCGGAGGCCCGCATTCCCTTCGAGCGGCGGGTGGGGCACGGCGTGCCTGCCGAGGCGGTGTGCGAGGCCGCGCGCGACGCGTGCCTGGTGGCGCTGGGTAGGGTAGGCGGGGCCGGCCCCTGGGCGCGCCGCCTGCTGGGCTCCACGGCCGATACCGCCATCCGGCGCTCGCCGGCGCCCGTACTGGTGGTGCCGGGCCCTTCGCGGCCGCCGGCGAGCCTCCTGGTGGCGTACGACGGCGAGGCGCAGGCCGGCCTGGCCCTCACCTGGGCCGCCCGCCTGGCGAGAAAGGGCGGCCGGCGCGCGACGGTGCTCGCGGTGCACGCGGACGCCGGCGAGGCCCGCCGGATCGCCGGCGTGGGCTGCGCCGTGCTGGAGGCTGAGGGCATCGTCGCCGCGCCGGCCACGGGGCGGGGCGACCCGGCCGAGGCGATCCTGGCCGAAATTCACACTGCCGCCCACGGGATGGTGGTGATGGGCTCGTCCCGGCACACCGCCTTCCGGGACTGGGTGCTGGGCGGCACGGCGGCCCGGGTCATGCACGAGAGCCCCGTGCCCGTGCTCCTCTGCCGCTGACGGGGCACATTCTGGTTCCTGGTTCCCCGTTCCCGGTTCCCGGGTCGGAGGGGAATTGGGGGAAAGTGGGGGCCCGGACCGCGGCTGGCAGGGGCCAGCCGGGAACCGTGAACCGGGAACACGGTGGTTGAGGGGGAGCGCCGCGCGCCGATTTGCAGTGTCGCACACGCCGCGGGAGTCGCCAGGCGCCGCCGATGGGATGCGGCATCCCGCCAGGAGGAGAGGACGCTCATGGGCCAGTCGGTCGCTCAGAAGGTCATCGCATCGCACCTGATCTCGGGCAAGATGGTGGCCGGGGAGGAGATCGGCCTCCGCATCGATCAGACCCTCACCCAGGACGCCACCGGCACCATGGCCTACCTGCAGTTCGAGGCTCTGGGCCTGCCCCGGGTGCGCACGAAGCTCAGCGTGAGCTATGTGGACCACAACATGCTCCAGGCCGGGTTCGAGAACGCGGACGACCACCGGTACCTGCAGTCGGTGGCGGCCCGCTACGGCATCGTCTTCTCCCGCCCCGGCAACGGGATCTGCCACCAGGTGCACCTGGAACGCTTCGCCGTCCCCGGCGAAACCCTGTTGGGGGCGGACAGCCACACGGTCACCGCGGGCGGCCTGGGGATGCTGGCCATCGGGGCCGGCGGCCTGGACGTGGCGGTGGCCATGGGCGGCGGGCCCTTCTACCTGCCCATGCCCAAGATCGTGCGGGTGGTCCTCACCGGGCGCCTCAGCGGCTGGGCGGCGGCCAAGGACGTGATCCTGGAGGTGCTGCGCCGGCTCACCGTGAAGGGGGGCGTGGGGAAGATCATGGAGTACGCGGGGCCCGGGGCGGCCACCCTCTCGGTGCCCGAGCGCGGGACCATCACGAATATGGGCGCGGAGCTGGGCGCCACCACCTCCATCTTCCCCAGCGACGAGCAGACCCGGCGCTACCTGGCCGTCCAGGGCCGCGAGGCGGCCTGGAAGCCGCTAGTCGCGGATGCGGACGCGACGTACGATGAAGAGATCACCATCGACCTCGGCCAGCTGCAGCCCATGGTGGCCAAGCCGTCCAGCCCGGACAGCGTGGCGTCCGTCTCCGAGGTGGCCGGCACCAAGGTGGCCCAGGTCTGCGTGGGGAGCTGCACCAACTCGTCCTACCGGGACCTGATGACGGTGGCCCGCATCCTGAAGGGCAAGACGGTGCATCCCAGCGTGAGCCTCACCGTGACGCCGGGGTCCAAGCAGGTGTACACCCTCATCGCCCGGAACGGGGCCCTGGCGGACCTGATCGCGTCCGGCGCGCGCATTCTGGAATCGGCCTGCGGCCCGTGCATCGGCATGGGGCAGGCCCCGCCCACGGGCGGCATCTCGGTGCGGAGCTTCAACCGGAACTTTCCCGGGAGGAGCGGCACCCCGAACGACCTGGTCTACCTGGCCAGCCCCGCCGTGTGCGCCGTGACGGCCCTGCGCGGGGAGTTCCCGGACGCAGGCACGCTGGGTGGACTGCCGGAAGTGCCCGCCCTGCCCGAGGAGATCCCCTCCGACGATAACCTGCTGGTCCCGCCGGCCCGCGAGCCGGAGAAGGTGGGGATCGTGCGGGGGCCCAACATCGCCCCGCTGCCGCGCCGGGGCCCCATGGAGGCCACGCTGGAGGGCCAGGTGCTGCTGAAGCTCGGCGACAACATCACCACGGACCACATCATGCCGGCGGGGGCCAAGGTGCTGCCGCTTCGCTCCAACGTCCCGGCCATTTCGGAGTACGTCTTCGAGCGGGTGGACGCCACGTTCCCCAAGCGGGCCAAGGAGGCCGGGGGCGGTGTGCTGGTGGGCGGGACCAACTACGGGCAGGGGAGCTCCCGCGAGCACGCGGCGCTGGCCCCCATGTACCTGGGGGTGCGGGCCGTGCTGGCCAAGTCCTTCGCCCGCATCCATCGGGCCAACCTGATCAATTTCGGGATCCTGCCGCTCCTGCTGGACCCGCCGTCCGGCTACGACGCCATCGCCCCGGGCGATCGGATCGTCATCGAGGACGTCAAGGGCCAGCTCGGCCGGGGGGCCGCGGTGCAGGTGCGCAACGTGGCCAGGGGCGCCGCCATCGCGGCCCGGCACGACCTCACCCCGCGGGAACGGGACGTGCTGCTGGCCGGCGGCATGCTGAACTGGACCAAGGAGCAGGCCGCGGCGTAGACAGGCTGCTGAAAAAGGCCCGGCATCTTTTCCCGCTGCCTCGGTGGCAGCGGGTGGGGCGTTGGCGCGCTCGCACGCTCGCTGCGGCGTACGAGGAGTACGCCTCCGACCCACCTTCGGTGGGTACCCCGGCTTCGCACGCCGCCTTGCATCTGGACCTTTTTGAGCAGCCTGGACGAACGAGGGCTTCTGCAGCAAGTTGCTAG
>DASPOZ010000414.1:0-2333 GCA_035625755.1 Candidatus Sulfotelmatobacter sp. | reverse complement strand
TCATCCCGAACTCTTTCTTGGCCCGTTCCCGCGCCGCCTCCGTGGCCCCCTGGCCGTAGGACGAATCCTCGGAGAGGAACACCGCCTTGAACTGGTTCGGCTGCATGTTCAGCTTCGGCGCCAGGTATTTGGTGGTGAACTCCAGCATGTACCAGCCGAACCCCACCCCGTCGATCTCGGTCCGGAAGACGTTCTTGAGGCCGCGTCGGGTGAACCGCGGGTCCACGCAGGAGGTCTCCCAGTAGATCACGTTGTGGCGGGCCGCCGCCTCGCTGGCGGCGCCGCAGAGCGTGGAGGAGAAGGTGCCGGTGATGATCTTCACGCCCTCCCGGGTGATCAGGCGGTTGGCCTCGCTGGCGGCGGCGGTGGGGTTGGGCGCGTCGGCGGCCACCAGCGCCAACTTCTTGCCCATCACCCCGCCCCGCTCGTTGATCAGGTCCCGCATGATCTCGTATCCCACCAGGTGCCGCTTGCCCTCCGAGGCCAGGGGCCCGGTCAGCGGCTCCAGGACGCCGATCTTGTACTCCCCCTGGGGCTGCTGCGCCTCCGCGCCCGGGACGCGCACCGCGGCCGGCGCGAGCAGGATGACACAGAGAAACACGAGCGTGGAATGACGCATGAATCGCCTCCTTTCGGGACCCCCGCCGGGACGCAGAGCGAACGCGGCTCTACTGGAACTGGACCTTCTGGTTCAGGTAGAACTTCCGCATCTCGGCCCGGTACTTTTCCATCATCTCCCGATTCAGATCCAGCGGCGGCTCGGCACCGGGCGGCAGCCCGCAGAGTCCAGGGCCTCTTTGGGTTCCCCAGCGTGTTCCCCGAGGCGGCGGTGGGCCGCCCGGGTTCCCGCGCCGCGCGCATCGTGGCCCTCGGCAGGCGGGGCAAGGGATGGGTTTGGACAATAGAACGGCCCTTCGGCGCCTGTCAAGGGCGGCGCCGGCGCAAGCCGTCGCTTGACATGGCCGGTCGCGGGGTGATACTTGCAACAGACTGGCGGTCGGCTTCGGCCGCCCGGGATCGCGGCAACCCGGCGCCGGGCGCCGGCGGGGGAACGGATAGATGAAGCTCGTCACCTTCCACACGGAATATGGGGAGCGGCTCGGCGCCGTGATGGACGACTACGTCCTGGACCTCCACTTGGCGTGCGATCTGAACTACGCCGAACGGGGGCACGGGAAGCCCCGCGTGATGGCGCAGGCGCTCTGCCCGCCCTCCATGGTGGAATTCCTGGAGGGCGGTGACGAGGCCATGGAGCTGGCCCGGCACCTGCTTGCGGAGTTCCGGGACTACATCAGCACCCCCCGCGTGAAAAAGGACCTGGCGGAGCGGGGCATCATCGTGCCCCGGAGGGGGCTGCGTCTGGCCGCGCCCGTGCCGCGGCCGGGAAAGATCCTGTGCCTCGGCATGAACTACCGAGACCACGCGGAGGAGGCGGGCGAGGACGTCCCCGAGGTCCCGGTCATCTTCCCCAAGTCGCCCGACGCCGTGATCGGGCCGGGGGATCCCATCCTGCTGCCCAAGGTCTCGGACCAGGTGGATTACGAGATCGAGCTGGCTTTCGTCATGGGCCGGCGGGCCAAGAACGTCCCCGACGGGCGCGCCATGGAGTATGTGGCCGGCTACACCATCTTCAACGACGTGAGCGCGCGCGACTACCAGCTCTCCACCAGCCAGTGGTACATCGGGAAGGCCTTCGATACCTTCGGGCCCATGGGGCCGTGGCTGGTCACCCGGGACGAGGTGCCCGACCCCCACGCCCTGGCCCTGGAGCTGCGGCTGAACGGACGCATCATGCAGAGCTCGAACACGCGCAACCTGATTTTCGGGGTGCCCCGCCTGGTGGCCTACCTGAGCTCCGTGATGACCCTGCAGCCGGGCGACGTGGTGGCCACCGGCACGCCGGGCGGCGTGGGCATCTACCTGAACCCGCCCCGCTTCCTGCAGCCGGGCGACTTCTGCACCCTGGCCATCGAGACGCTGGGAGTCCTGGAAAACCCCGTGGCCGCCGCATAGCAGGCCGCTGAAAAAGGCCCATCTGCGGCGTTGGCGCGCTCGCGCGCTCGCTGCGGCGTACCCAGAGTACGCCTCACTCGGCGCTTCGCGCGCCGCCTTGCATCTGGACCTCTTTGTGCGGCCTGCGCAAGGGCGGGTCTCGGCAGCCGCGGATGGCCGATGAAAAAGGCCCGACAACTTTCCCCGCTGCCTCGGCGGCAGCGGTGGCGTTGCCGCATGCTGGCCCTCCCATTCCGCATTCCGCAATCCGCATTCCGCAATGGGAGGCGCCGCACCCCCGGAGATGAACCGGATGCCGATACTGGGAAAGGCGGCCCTGG
>DASPOZ010000413.1:0-7145 GCA_035625755.1 Candidatus Sulfotelmatobacter sp. | reverse complement strand
ATCGGGAACATTGGCCGGCCAATAACCATCGTAGAAGTCCCTGTTCCGGAGCTCCGGCCCATCGTGCTTCACGGCTCGGTTCCCCCATGCCTGTCGGTGCGAGGCGCCGCGCCACGCGGCCGCGCTCCGGACACGGGTGTTCGATCCTCAGGCTCCACGCCGCCCCCCGGCGCTGGGCCAGGGGACAGCGGCGGCAATTCTTCCCGACGCGCCGACGGATGCGGCGAAAGGCTGACAGGCAGGAGGCCTTTTGAGGAGCGATCGTCCGCCCGCCCCGGCTCACTCGTGCCCGCCCCGGCGCGCGTACACGATGACGGGCGGGTCGGCGAACGGATACACGGCCCGCGCGGACTGGCCGAGAGGGAAGGTGGGGGGCTCGAAGCGACGCATTTCCCGGTAGCGGGCCAGGAACCCCGGAGCAGTGGGCAGCTCGGAGCGCTCGGCCACCAGGAAGAAGTCCGGGTCCAGGCCCGGCTCGGCGCGCTCCGGCTGCGGGTCGATCACGAGACGGTAACGGTCGAATTGGAAGAAGGGCGAGCGGAAAGGCGCCAGGGGCGCGAGGACGCCGATGGAGGTGCCCACGGGCAGGGCGTTGAGCCACGCCCCCGCGCGCTGGCGTGTGCCCTCCGGGCCGGAGGCCGCCACGAAGTTGCGGATGGTCCCGCCGGCTACCAGGAGGCTCGGGATCACGAGCAAGGCGGGAAGGAATCGGACCGGTGCCGGGAGGGCGCGGCCCGCCCACGCGAGGCCTCCGATCCCCAGCATGGCGAGGACGAGGACGCCGGGAAGTACCGGCCGCGCCTGGAGCCCATCCCCGGCCACGCTTCCACTCTTGAAGGCAATGACGCTGAAGACGAGGCAGGTCGGCACAACGACGGGGAGGGCGTCCGGCCGGTGCCAACCCTGGCGGGCCCCTTCGATGCCCCCGGCGATCACCAGGGGGAGGCCGAGGGCCGGGCCGAGGGCGCCCCACGCGAAGGCCGCGAGGGTTCGGGGGCGGTACTCGGGGGTGAACCAGCCGGACGCCCCGCGCCAGGCCGCGATGGTCCGCTCGGGGGCGAAGAGCCAATACGATTGCAGCGCGACGGCGATGAGGGCCGCGCTGCCAGCCGCCAGCGCCACCCAGGCGAGCCGGCGCCTGCGAGGATCGCCGCTTCGGAGGGCGATGCCGATGCATGGGCCCAGGAGGTAGGGCGCATAGATGACCGTCGTGCTGGCGGCAAGGCCGGCTGCGATTCCTGCCCAGATCGCGTCCCGAGAGGGACGAGAACTGTCCATCAGGTGGCGGCCGACCGCCAGCGCCGCTAACGCGAAAGGCGCCCCGAAGGCCCACGGCTTGAGGACGTGACTCCAGGCGATCCAGGCCGGCGTCAGCGCCGCGGCCACGGCGGCGCACACGGCCGTGGCGGGCGCATAGAAGGAGCGCGCCAGGAGCCATACGACGGGGATCGCCGCCGAGCCGACCACCACGACCGCCACGCGGCCGACGAGGTAGATTCGCGCCATGGCCTCGGGATGCGCCAGATAGAAGGAGGGATCGCTCCGGAGAGCCACGAGACCGATCATGGAGGCGAGCTTGAAGGCTGCCGCCAGGGCATAGACGAACAATCCCCCATAGTGGACGATCCCAGGGTCCCACCGGCCCGCAGATGGGTTGAGCCGCGCCACCGCCATGACAGACACCTGCTCGTCGGGATCGGCGGTGTAGAGGTAAAGGCGGCGGAGGGTCTTCGCCGCCGTCTCGGCTTGGTCCGGATCGGGGGGACCGAGGTCCAGGTTCCGCCCGGGGTCCCGGATGGTGCGCCAGCTCCGGTCGGCCACCTGGGAGGCCTCGCTGGGGACCGCCGGGAGGAGGCTTCGGCCTTGGCCGGGCAGGCCCCATCCGATCCCCACCGTGTTCACGGCCACGGCGAACACATAGAGGCAGAGGAGGACCGGCCAGGCGCTCCGGATGGGCCCGGGCGAGCGCCTCATGGGGCGGCCAGGGGCGTCGGCCGGGGCTGGTCGATGAACGTGCGAAACCAGAGCTCCAGCACCAGGAGGTCCCAGAGATGATAGTGCCAGTTGCGGCGCCCGGCGATGTGCTCTTCGGTCATCTTTTGGACCATGGGGGGCCGAAGATACCCGCGGCCGAGGCAACGGGACGAAAGGAGCACCTCCCGCAGGACGTCCCGGAGTGGCCCCCGGAACCAGTGATCGATGGGGACGCCGAATCCCATCTTGGGCCGATGGAGGAGCGCCGGGGGCAACAACGGCCTCAGCAGGGACTTGAGCACCTTCTTGCCGGTCCGCCCGTGGAGCTTGAGGTCCGGCGGCAGCGAGGCCGCGAACTCCATCAGCTCGTGGTCGAGGAACGGCGAGCGGGCCTCCAGCGAATGGGCCATGGTGGCGATGTCCATCTTCACCAGCAGGTCGTCCGGCAGGTAGGTCTGCACGTCCACGTGCAACGTGCGGTCGATCAGGTCCGTCCCGTCGGACCGGGCATAGGCCGCCACCACCAGATCGACGGAGTCGGCACCCCCCGCCTGGGCCTGGAACTCCGGCGTGCAGAGGCGTGGCTTCAGGGCGTGATCGAAATGAACCAGCCAGCGGGCGTACCGCCGTTCGGGATCGGGGTCCTGCGCGGCCAGGAACTGCGCGGCCCGGCTGAGGAACCCCTTTGCGCGGCCCGCCGGGAGGTGGGACGCCGCCCACGCGAGACCCGGACGGACGCCGCGGGGAATGTAGTCGAACCCCCGCGAGCGCCGCAAGGCCAGGTAGCGGGGATAGCCCGCGAAGGACTCGTCCCCGCCGTCCCCGTTCAGCGCCACCGTGACACCCCGCCGGGTCATCTCTGCCAGATAGAAACTGGGGACCGCGGAGGAGTCGCCGAACGGCTCGTTGTAGTGCCAGACCATCCGGGGGAGGATGGCGAGGGCATCGGGGCGCACCACCAGTTCATGATGCTCTGTCTGGAAGCGCTCCGCCACCAGCCGGGCGTAGCGCAGCTCATCGTAGTCCGCTTCGGGGAACCCAATGGAGAAGGTCCGGAGGGGCCCGGTGCCCACCTCGGCCATCAGGGCGACCACCGCGCCGGAGTCCACGCCGCCGCTCAGGAAGGCGCCGAGGGGGACGTCGCTGATGAGCCGGAGCCGGACGGCCTCCCGGAGGCGGGCGCCCAACTCCGCCGCAAGCGCGAGGGCACTCTCGCCCCGCTTCGGGGTATAGCGGAGGTCCCAGTACCGATGGATATCGAGGCGGTCGCCCTCGAGCACCAGGTAGTGGGCCGGCGGCAACTTCCGCACGGCCCGGAAGCCCGACCAAGGGGCGGGGATGTACTGGAAGGTGAGGAAATGCCAGAGCGCCTCGGCGTCCGGCTCGGCCCGGAAGGCGGGATCGGCCACGAACGCCTTGGGCTCGGAGGCGAAGGCGAAGGCGCGTCCCGGCCGGTGCCAGTAGAAGAGCGGCTTCTTGCCCACCCGATCCCGCGCCAGGAAGAGCCGGCGCCGGCGCGAGTCCCACAGGGCGAAGGCGAACATCCCGCGGAGGTGGCGGAGACAGCCCTCGCCCTCCTCCTCGTACAGGTGGAGGATGGTCTCGGTGTCGCTCTTGGAGCGGAAGGTGTGGCCCCGGCGCAGCAAATCGTCGCGCAGGCTCTGGAAGTTGTAGATCTCCCCGTTGAAGACGATCCAGAGCGACTCATCCTCGTTGGCCATGGGCTGGGCCGCGGCGTCGCTCAGGTCGATGATGGCCAGGCGGCGGTGACCCAACCCGATGGGGCCGTGGCGATGAAATCCCTCGCCGTCGGGGCCGCGGTGCGCCAGGAGGTCTGCCATCCCCTTGAGCACGGCCGGGTCCACCGGGGCGGCTGGATCGAAGTTCAGGACGCCGCAGATGCCGCACATGCTTCAGCGTCCCGTCACCGGGGGCGCGCGACGGCCAACTCTGTTGAGGAGGGCACCATAGAGAGCCTCGGTCTCCTCCACCATCCGGTCAAGGGTGAAGAACTTTGCGACCCGGGCGCGCCCCATCTGGCCGAGGCGGCGGGCGGCGGGAGGATCGCTCAGGAGCACCGTCATCGCCTTCGCCAACGCTCCGGGGTCTCGGGGCGGGACCAGGAGCCCGGACACCCCATCTTCCACGGCCTCCGGGGTCCCGCCCACCGCCGTGGCGACAACGGGCACCCCATAGGCCATGGCCTCCAGGAGCGCATTGGGAAGGCCTTCCTCATGAGAGGGAAGGACGAAGAGATCGGCGGCGGCGAGGAGCGCGGGGACGTCGTTCCGTCGCCCCAGGAGGAGTACCCGCCCGACCAGGCCGTAGCGGGCCACCGCCTCCTCGATTGCCGGCCGCAGGTGCCCCTCGCCCACCAGGACCAGGCTCACGTCGGGAAAGCGGGGGAGCACCTCCGCCGCCGCCACGAGGAGATCGGGGTGGCCTTTGCCCTGCCGCAGGTTGGCAACGCACACCATGATGCGCCCGCCGGCGGGCAGGCCCGGCGGCCGCCCCCCTTCTCCCAACCGTTCCTCGGGGATCTCGACCCCGTTCCGGATCACGGCGATCCGGTGGGCCGGGAGGCCTTCGTCGTCCATGACATCCTCGGCCACGGCCTGCGAGTTCGCCACCACCAACGTCACGAGGCGGTTTACCGCGCGCTCGAGAAGGCGCCGCCCCGGCAGGGGGGGCTTGACGGTGCGGAGGTTCCGCGGCTGCGCGATGCGGACGGGGACCCCGGCCAGCCACGCGCACGGGATGGCGATGGTGTAGGCCAGAAACAAGTACGCGTCCACGATAGCCACCCGCTCGCGCCGCATGAACCGGATCAGCTGCGCCGCGCCACGGACGACGCACCAGAGGGTGACCAGGAATTTGCCCGTCCGCCGCATGCGCAGGCAGAGGCACGGCACACCCTGGGCTTGGGCGAGGGGATACAAAGGGCCGGTCTCGTAGAGACAGCAGACCATCGGCGCGAAGCGGCCCCGGTCCAGGCGGCTGACGAGGTGGAGGATGTGCCGCTCACTTCCTCCCACGTTCAAGGATCCGATGACGTACAACACCCGGATGGGTGCGCCGCCGGGTTCGTTGAGGCACGCCCCTCCGGGCCCCCCGGTCGCCTCCGCAGCGGAGTGGAAGAACGGCCGGTGCGGGGAGCCCGCCTCGAATCTCCGGCGTCCATGGCATGGCCCGCCGCTGTTGGGCATCCCGCACCGCCTTTGCGGGGCGTCCCCAAAGGGATGCCCAAGGATCTGGGAGGCCGCTTCACGGGGGCGCAGGTTAAATCCCTCGGGCCGGGACGGCGCCAGATGGGGTGGCGATTCCCTCCCCCGGTGCCGCGCTGGCCGGGCGGGGGCCGAGCGGGTTGTCGGAGAGGGCTTCGCTCTCGCCCAGCATCCGCTCAAGGGAGAAATGCGAGGCCGCCCTCGCCCGCCCCATGTGGCCCATGCGGCACGCTGCGGCCGGATCGGCCGGGAGGGAGGCCAGGGCCTTGGCGAGGGCCGCGGGGTCTCGCGGCGGGACCAGGAGCCCCGCGACCCCATCCCGGTCGATCTCCGGGTTCCCGCCGACGGTCGTGACCACGACCGGGAAGGCGTGGGCCATCGCCTCCACGGACGCATTGGGGAAGCCTTCTTCATGCGAAGCCAGGATCAGGCAGGAGGTGGCCGCGAGGAGGGCGGGGACGCCCTCCCGCTGTTCGAGAGGGCGCCCGCGGCCGTCCAGGCCCTGGGAGGTCACCGCCTCCTCGATGGCCCGTGGCACGGGACCCTCATCCGCGAAAACCAAGGCTGCATCCGGGAACCCGGGCGGGGCAGCCGCCGCCGCCAAGAGATTCAAGCGTTCGCGCCGCATCAGCCGGATGGGCCGGAGGATGCCCCGGGTAATGTGCCGGGGATTCCGGAGCCGCCGTTGCCTCAACGGCAAGTGTAAGCAGATGCGGGAAATGCCCCGGCTCTCCGCCACAGCGAAGGGGGAGGCATT
This sequence comes from Candidatus Sulfotelmatobacter sp., assembly GCA_035625755.1. Classification (GTDB taxonomy): domain Bacteria; phylum Methylomirabilota; class Methylomirabilia; order Methylomirabilales; family DASPOZ01; genus DASPOZ01. The sequence goes on along the minus strand of DASPOZ010000413.1, from coordinate 1,190 downwards.
GTCTATGAGGCAACAGACCATCGGCTCGAAACGGGCGCGGCCCAGCTCGGTCGCCCAGCGGAGGACGTGCCGCTCGCTTCCCCCGGTTCAATGACAGGACGATGCAGAGCACGCCCTCGGGCTCGCCGTTCTTCACGGCCTGGACTCCAGGGCGGGCCCCCGCTCATTTCCGGACGATCGTGTTCCCCAGCACCAGCACGTCCATCCCGCTCTTGGCGAAGGTGTCCAGGGCATTGTCGGGGGTGGTCACGATGGGCTCCCCCTTGAGGTTGAACGACGTGTTGAGCACCAGGGGCACGCCGGTGGCTTCCCCGAACTTCTCCAGGAGGCGGGCGTAACGCGGGTTCAGCCCCCGCTGGACCGTCTGGAGGCGGCCGCTCCCGTCCGCGTGGGTGATGGCCGGGACCTGGTTGCTCTTCACCGGGGTGACGTAGAGCATGAAGCGGGCCGGGTAGTGCCGCTTTACGTCCGGGAGTTCGAAGTAGTCCCCCGCCGCCTCCTCCAGCACGGAGGGGGCGAAGGGCCGGAAGGGCTCCCGGAACTTGATCTTGATGTTCACCACGTCCTTCATCCGCTCCTGCCGGGCGTCGGCCAGGATGGACCGGTTCCCCAGGGCCCGAGGGCCCCACTCGAACCGACCCTGATACCAGCCGACGACCTTCCCGGCGGTGAGGGCGTCCACGACCCGATCGAGCAAGGCCTCGTCGTCCGCGATCTCCTCCCAGGGGAAGGCGCGAGCCCGCACGGCCTGGGCGATGGCCGCGGGACCGTAGGCCTCGCCCCAGTAGGCGTGCTCCAGGGTGAAGCCCCGGGGCTTTCCCAGGAGCACGTGGTAGGCGTAGAGGGCGGCCCCCAGGGCCCCCCCGGCGTCCCCGGCGGCCGGCTGGATATAGATCTCATGGAAGGGGGTCTGGCGGAGGAGCTTGTAGTTGGCCACGCTGTTCAGCGCCACCCCCCCGGCGAGGCAGAGGTGGGGGAGCTTCGTGGTCTGGTAGAGGTGATTGGCCATCCGCAGCAGGACCTCCTCGGTGACCTGCTGGATGCTGGCCGCCACGTCGGCGTAGAACTGGTTCCGGTCCAGCTCGGCCTCGGCGGGCGGGGTCGGATCGTCGTAGAGGCTGGTCTGGCGTGTGACGAAGCGGGCCTTCGGATGCCGCGGCGTCCCGAAAAGCCTCTCGAAGCGAGCGTTG
>DASPOZ010000412.1:0-4716 GCA_035625755.1 Candidatus Sulfotelmatobacter sp. | reverse complement strand
GCCTGGCCATTTGCCAGGGCATCGTGACGGAGCACGGGGGGCGCATCGACGTGCGGTCCCAGGTGGGCGCCGGCAGCACCTTCCGCGTCGTCCTGCCGGCCGACGCCGGGACCGGGGTCCGGGGGCCTGCGGCCGGGGATTGACACGAGCCGGAACAACGTAGGGCGGCAGCTGGTCTGCCGCCGCCATACCCCAGGGATCCGCCGGAGGCACACGAGGTGCCTCCCTACACGGCCAAGCCGAACCGTCTCGGGTCGCATGCGATGACCGATTCAACCGCGAGGCCCCGCCGCCTGCCTCGGCGGAAATCGCCGAGGCTGCGGGATTTTGATTACCCCGCGTCATCCGGGTATTCGGTCACGATCTGCACCCGGAACCGGGCGGCCCACTTCCGGGATGAAAAGGCTGGCCGTGAAGTGGCTCAGTGTCTCGAGGAGCAGGCGCGGGAAACCGGCTATCGGCAGGTGGCTTATTGTATCATGCCCGACCATTTCCATATCCTCACCGGCCCAGGTGATCGGGAAACCGCACCACCTCTTCCGCGGTTCATCCAGCGATTCAAGAGCGCGGCAACGCACCGCCTGTGGAAGCTGGGGATCACCGGCGTGGTGTGGCAGTCCAGCTACTACGGCCATGTCTTGCGGAGAGACGAGGACCTAGGGCGGGTAGCGGAATACATCCTGGGAAACCCTGTGCGGAAGGGCCTCGTGGCCGTGGCGAAGGCGTATCCCCTATCCCGCCACTTTCCCGGGAATTGGCCGGTGTAGGGCGGCGGCTCGTCTGCCGCCGATCCAGCGATCGGGGATTTAGACGGAGGCACACAAGGTGCCTCCCTACAAGTCAATCGGAGTAAGAAATCATGACGGAGGCGCGAGCCATCAGGGTCCTCATCGCGGACGATGAGAAGAACCTCACGCGCGTGCTCGGCAAGGAGCTGGGCCGGCGGGGGCACCGGGTGGCCGTGGCGGAAAGCGGCGCCCAGGCCGTGGACCGGCTGCGGCAGGAGCCGGCCGACGTGCTGCTGCTGGACATCAACATGCCCGACATGGACGGCATCGAGGTGCTTCGCCGCCTCCAGGACGCCGCGGACCGCCCCGAGGTGATCATGATGACGGCCTACGCCACGGTCCCCACGGCCATCGAGGCCATGAAGTTGGGCGCCTACGACTACCTGACCAAGCCCACCAAGATCGAGAAACTGGACCTGCTGATCCGCAAGGCGGCCGAGCGGCGGGGCCTGGCCCGGCAGAACGAGGCCCTCAAGCGCCAGCTCGAGCGGGAGCGCGGGGGATCTTCCCTCGTCACCCGGAGCCCCCGGCTGCAGGAGGCCCTGCGCGTCATCGGCCTCGCCGCCCCCACCGATTCCGCGGTGCTCATCCTGGGTGAGAGCGGCACGGGCAAGGAGCTGGCGGCCCACGCCGTGCATGCCCAATCCCCCCGCCGGGACGGCCCCTTCGTGCCGCTGCACTGCGCCGCCCTCCCCCGCGAGACCCTGGAGAGCGAGCTGTTCGGTCACGAGCGGGGGGCCTTCACGGGGGCCCACGCCCCCAAGAAGGGCCTTTACGAGGAGGCCGACGGCGGCACGCTCTTCCTGGACGAGGTGGGGGAGATCCCGCCGGAGATGCAGGTGAAGCTCCTGCGCGTCCTCGAGACCGGCACGTTCTATCACCTGGGCGCCAGCAAGCCCCGGCAGGCGGACGTGCGGATCGTGGCCGCCACCAACCGCGACCTGGCGCGCGAGGTGCGCGAGGGCCGCTTCCGCGAGGACCTCTACTACCGGCTCAACACCATCGTGGTCACCCTGCCGCCGCTGCGGGAGCGGCCCGAGGACGTCCTGCCGCTGGCCCGGCACTTCCTGGAGGCCTACAGCAACCTGGGCCGCAAGACGCTCTCGCCCCGGGCCGAGGCCTGCCTCCAGCGGTACGCCTGGCCCGGCAACGTGCGGGAGCTCGAGCACGCCGTCCAGCGGTCGCTCATCCTGTCCCCGCGGGATGTCATCGAGCCCGAGGACCTGCCCATGGACGTGCAGGCGGGGGCCAGCGGCCCGCCGGGCGCGCCGCCGCCGGTGGCCGGGGAGGCCCCCGCCCAGGGCAGCCCGGTCCCGCCGGCGGCACCGGGATCCCCCTTCTCCCTGGAGGAACTGGAGAAGCAGCACATCCTGGCCGTGCTGGCCCAGGTGAACGGGCACCGGGGCCGGGCCGCGGCCCTCCTGGGCATCGATCCCAAGACCCTCTACCGGAAGCTGCTGGGCTACGGCTTGGAGACTACCCCTGGAGGGGGCCGGGGGGCCGGGGCGGACGAATGAGCCCGAGAACCCCGCCCCGACGATCCCGGACGGCCCCCCCTTCCCTTGGCCCATCAACCGGTCCTAGACCCCATGTCTAGTGGGGGGTAAACCCGCGATAATTTTTTGCTTGACAGGCCTTGCCGGCCCGAAATATATTGCCGCAGCGAAAGGGATGCCCCCTGGGCAGGGGTGTCCTGGTTTTTTCGGCAAGGCCGGCCTGCCTTGCCGTGGTGGGTTGGCGGTATCGTTCAGGTCTCCCGATCACTCGCCCGCAGCCCCGGGAAGGAGGTGGCAGCCAGGGCAGGGGACGATGGCGGGACTCGTGAAGGGGGGCCGGGGCGGGGCTGGGCACCTCGCTCGCTTGCGTCGCATCAACGTCCCGGGGCGCCGGGACTTCTCAGGGAGGTTGACGGAGAAGGAGGGAAATGATGCACAGTCGTTCCCGACTCCTGTTGTTGGCATTACTCCTCGTCGCGGGCACCCTGGCGCTGCCGTGGGCCGCCTCGGCGCAGGAACCGGTGACCAGCCGATTGCAAATGTCCATCGGCGGGTACATCAAGCCCGAGTTTATGTACCGCACGAACGCCGCGGCCGCCGGCGTTGCCGGGAACCCGTTCGGGGTCTCGAACTTCGGCTTCGCGGTCGTTCCCCAGAAGAACACCACCGCCGGCGCGAACGGCACCATGAACTTCAGCGCCAATGAGACGCGGCTCGGCTTCAGCCTCACGGCGCCGGACTGGCGAGGCCTCAAGCCCACGGCCTACCTGGAGACGGACTTCGCCGGCAACGACGGCGTGATCAACGGCTACTGCCAGAGCGCCGGTGCCGCGACCCCCTGCGTCAATGCCCAGAACGCGGTCGGTAGCCCGCAGACGTCCGACTTCGGGTACGGCGGCTTCCGGCTGCGCCATGCCTTCTTCCGGCTTGCCGGTGAAGGCCTGGGCGGCTCCTGGAGCCTGACCGCCGGCCAGACCTGGGGCCTCTTCGGGATGCTGCCGTACTACGCCGGGTCCAGCCTGTCCTTCGGCGGCGCCAGCGTGTGGGGGCAGCGCCAGCCGCAGTTCACCATGAGCCATACGCTCCCGTTCCTCAAGGATTTCCAGTGGATCAACACCATCGGGGTGGAGTCGGATACCACGTTCATGAACGAGTCCCCGCAGTACGCCGGGTACAGCCGGTTGGTGTATAACGGCTGGCAGGGATGGAACGGCGGGGTTCGCACTGCGACAAACATCGGCATCTCGGCGTATAACCAGCGCGAGAAGGCCCAGCTCGACACCCCCGCGGGCGCGACCAACGGGCCCGTCCGTGCGCTCAGCACCCAGACCTGGGGGGTGACGCACGGTATCTTCCTGCCCATCCTGCCCGGCACCAGCGCCACGGATCGCACCTGGGCGCTCAGCGTGGTCAGCGAGGGCGGGTTTGGCGCGGGCGCGAACGGCATGATCCCGGGGGCCAGCCCGCTCCTGGGTGGCCTGCAGCCGGGCGCCAACAACCTGGCGACACCGGGGGCGGTCTACTTCAAGCCGTCGAGCTGCTCGCAGATCGCCGGAGGCTCCGGAGCCGGTGCCCTTCTCGGCGGCCAGCCCGGGGTGAACCTGGTCGGGGGCAGCGTGAACCCCTGCACGGTCAATGCGCTCAATGCTGCGGGGGGGCAGATCCCTGCTGCGGGGCTCGGCGTCTGGGAGCCGACGAAGCTTTCCACCATCAGGTCCGACTGGGCCAGCTACAACGTCCAGTTCTACCTGCCCTGGAACTTCTGGCTGTCCGGCGGGCAGAAGTGGATCTGGTTCAGGAACGCCGATAACGCGGCGGCCCAGACCTCTATCCTGATGACCAATGGCCAGAGCTTGCTGGTCACGCCGGCCGGGCAGGGGCAGTTCAACCCCCTCTTCAACGGGGGCACCGGCGCAGCAACCTTAGCAGGACAAGCAGGGGCGGGTGCACCGGTATGTCTCGATGGCGAGTGCGTGTCGCTGAATACCACGCGCGACAACGCCATCAAGCGCCTGACCTACAGCTACGTGGTGCTGTTCTACGACATGACCCCGAACATCCGGTGGGGCCTGGAGTGGGGCCTGCACACCACCGACCGCAAGAACTCCATCTTCAACAACCAGAGCGAGCGCTTCCAGTTCGGCGCTTACTACTTCTTCTAGTTCCGTCAACCACCCGCCCAAACGCCCGGGGGGCCGCCTGGCCCCCCGGGCGTTTTCTTTTGGCGCCCTGCGACGGTGGGAGGGCACCCGTTCCCCGACCCCCGTTCCTTGACCCCCTCGCCCGGCCCGTGCTAGTGTAGTGTTTCCAAAATAGCTTTACACTTACCGACCTTCGCCAGGATCTGGGCGGCGGTGGCGGTCCAGACGAACGGCCTGGGGTTTTCGTTATGCACCTGCAGGTACTCCTCGACGGCGGCGATGAGGTCGGGC
>DASPOZ010000411.1:0-14952 GCA_035625755.1 Candidatus Sulfotelmatobacter sp. | reverse complement strand
CGCCAAGTCCGCCCCGACGACCCGCCCGCCCCCGGCCCCCACCCGTCGTCTTGTCCACCCGCATCTGCCGGGGTACACTGACCCGGCGCGGGACGGCGTCGCCGGCAACCGGGAAGAGGAATCCATGGGTGATGAGGAGCGCGGGGGTCCGTTGCGGGACCTCCTGGTGCTGGACTTCACGTGGGCGCTCTCCGGGCCCTACGCCACCATGATCCTGGCGGACCTGGGGGCCCGCGTCATCAAGGTGGAGATGCCCGGGCGGGGCGACTTCTCCCGGGAGAACGGCCCCTTCGTGAACGGGCTCAGCACCTACTTCGCCAGCATCAGCCGCGGCAAAGAGAGCCTCACCGTGAACCTCAAGCATGCGGAGGGCAGGAGGCTCATCCTGGGGCTCGCCCGCCGGGCGGACGTGGTGGTGGAAAACTTCGTGCCGGGCACCATGGCGAACCTGGGCCTCGGCTACGATGCCCTGCGCGCCGAAAACCCGCGGCTGATCTACGCCTCCTGCTCCGGCTTCGGGCAGACCGGGCCGTACCGCGACCGGCCGGCGCTGGACATCATCGTGCAGGCCATGGCCGGCACCATGAGCGTCACGGGCGAGCCGGGGCGGGCGCCGGCCCGCGTCGGCTACTCCGTCGGCGACATCGGCGCCTCGCTCTTCCTGGCGGTGGGCATCCTGGCGGCCGTCCACGAACGCGCCCGCAGCGGCCAGGGCCAGCACCTGGACGTGGCCATGCTGGACGCCCAGATCGCCATGTTGGAGAACGCCTTCATCCGGCACCTGGCGGCGGGGGAGGTGCCCGGCCCCCTCGGGACCGACCACCCCGTGATCACGCCCTTCGGCGCGTACAAGGCGAGGGACGGCTACCTGGCGCTGGCGGCCAGCAAGGACCCGCAGTGGAAGACCGTGTGCGACGTCGTCGGACACCCTGAGTGGAGGGACGATCCCCGCTTCGCCTCGCTGGCGCTGCGCAACGACCACCGCGTCGCGATCCGGGAATTGCTGGAGGAGGCGCTGGCGGCGCGGCCGCGGGCCGCCTGGATCGAGGCGTTCCTGAAGGCCGGTGTCCCGTGCGGCCCGGTCTCCTCGGTGCCGGAGGCGGCGGCGGACCCGCAGGTGCGGGCCCGCGGCATGATCGTGGAGATCCCGCACCCCGCCGGCGGGACGATCCGGATGGCCGGCTCGCCGCTGAAGCTCTCGCGCACGCCGGCCCGCGCGCAGGGCCCACCCCCCACCGTGGGCCAGCACACCGAGGCGATCCTCCAGGAGTTTCTGGGCCTGGCCCCGGCCGAGGTGGCGCGCCTGCGCGCCGCCGGCGCCGTGTAGCGGGCTGCCAAGAAGCCCCCGCATCTCTCCCCGCCACCGCGCGCCGCCTTGCATCTGGACGCTCGTGCCCGTCCCTGCCGGGTTTGAGCGCCCTGCCGGGTCCTCCTGCCGCCCCCTCACCGGGCCGGTTTGATCCCCGACGAATCCTTACCCCTGGAATGTGATGCGCCGGCCCGGCGGCTCCACCACCAGGTGGAGCGCCTCGGCCACCCGGCCCGAGAGGTTCCACATCCCGCAGATGAAGGTCAGCTCCACGATCTGCCGGGTGGTGAAGTATCTCTGCATGTCCTCGAAGGCAGCGTCGTCCCCCTTGGCCGTCAGATGGGAGACCTCCTCCGCCCAGCGGATGGCGGCCTTCTGCCGGGCGGAAAACAGGGGGCTCTCCTTCCAGCCGTCGCCGCTCAGCAGGTCAACCTGTTCCTGGGTGAGGCCGAGAGCTCGACCGAGCTCCACGTTATGCCCTAGTCAGTTGTTGCATTGCGTGATGAGCGCCGTCTTGATGATGACCAGCTCCTCGACCCTGACGTATTCCGGGTCCTTCTGCAGATAGGCGGCCCGCAGCTTCTGGTCCAGGAGGATCCACGCCTCCACGGTCGCGGGGGCGTGGCCGAGCATCTGGAAGTAGCGCGGCCACGAACCCCAGGTCCGGTGGGACCCATCGAAGCACTCTTGGAGTTCGTCCCGGATGTCCTCGGGGAAGTCCTCGGGGGCCGCCAGGAGCGGCACCCGCACCATCGGACACGCCATCATGGCGTCGGTGATCCCCATTTCGGGCGCCAGCCCGGTGGACTCGTTGATGCTCATGGGCACACCCCTCCTCCTCTGATCGTGTGACCGCTCCGGTGCCGAGGCCGCCGCTCCGCGCCCCTCCTCACTACACCGGCCGGCCCGGGGCCGCAAGGCCTCACGCCGTCCCGGCGCCCGGCCGGACCGGAAAACGCGGCGAGGGCGCAGACCCTCGTCTGCGCCCTCGCTTCGTTCGGCGGATCGTGCGCGGTCGGGCTTACTCCATCAGGCGCTCCTCGAACGGGAACTTGCTGATGATCTCGAACCCGGTGTCCGTGCAGAGGATGTTGTCCTCGATCCGTACGCCGCCGACGTTCTTGATGCCGGCATAGGGCTCCACGGAGAAGACCATGCCCGGCTCCAGCTTGTAGGCCTCCTCCTTGGGGACCAGATCCGGGGTCCCCAGGTACGGCGGCTCGCACGCCCCCAGGCCCAACCCGTGGCCCAGCAGGCCCCCCAGGATCCATTCACCGGCGGCCGCCGAGACATCGTAGCTGGAGGCCCCGGGGCGGATGGTCCGCTCGGCGGCCCGCATGGCGTTGTAGGCCTGCATGTGGATCTTCACCTGTTCCTTGGTGGCGCGGGCGCCCTTGCCGCAGAGCACGGTGCGGGTGAAATCGCCGTAGTAGCCGTTGTACTGCGCCCCGATGTCGATCACCACCATGTCGCCATACTCGATGATCCGGTCCGAGGTGAAGCGCCGATAGGGCGCCAGGTACCCGCCGGAGCACACGATGTTGCTGCACTGGGTCCATTCGCTCCCGTAGCTGTACATGGCCCGGAAGGCCTCGGCCAGTACCTCGCACTCCTTCCGGCCGGGCCGCTCCAGGCACTCCAGGGCGGCCCCGAAGCCGGCCACCGTCATGGCGTAGGCCGCCTTGAGGCACTTGACCTCGTCCACGGTCTTGGTCTTCCGCGCCTCCAACATGATGCGCTGCCCGTCCACGAATTTCGTCCCCGGGAACACCTCGGGCAGGACCTCGTACAAGGAGGGGCACCACGAGTCCACCCCGATCTTGGCCGGCTTGCGGATCCCCGCCTCCTCCAGGCGGCGCTTGGCGTCCTGGGCCCAGTTCCGAGCCCCCATGACGCTTTCCAGGCCGCCGCCGGGATGCTCGAAGGCCCGTTCCCTGATCCACGGCATGCGCAGGCGCGAATGCTCGACGTCCATGGTGTACATGATGGGTTCCTGGCCCTGGGGCAGGATGGTGGAGGCCAGGCCCCAGAACATCATGGGCCAGTTGTGGGTCCGCAGGCTGGTCAGGTACCGCACGTTCTCCAGCCGGTAGCAGAAGATCGCATCCACGTCCGTCGCGGCCAGGGCCCGCTGGGCCTTGGCCGTGCGCTCGGCCCGCATGCGCGGGAAGTTGATGCGCTCCTCCCAGTCCACCCCCATGGTCCCCAGGCCGAAGTCGTAGGGCTCTTTGAAGTCCCGTCCCTGGGGTCCGGTCCCGAGGTCGAATTGCACGTCCGTCTCTCTGGCCATTTCCAGTCCCTCCCGGCCGCCCGGCGGGCGGCGCCGCCCGCGGCAGTGCGATGCCGTCGTGCGATGCCGTGGCCGGACCGGCCATGCCGGCCCTCCCATCCGTGGCGCGGCCCCGACGCACGCGCACACCCGGGAGAGCACCCTTGAGGTCTCAGCGTCTGTGGTTTTCTCGTCCGGAGAGATCTCGGTGAAGGTCGGCGGGGACCGGAGGATGCCGCCGGGGGCCGTCTCCCCTCGAGGCGAGACGGTCCCCGGCGATCTCGTGCGGGTTACCTAACAGGACGTTGAAAAATCCCCTTTCCCGCAGTCTGCTCAAAAAGGTCCAGGTGCCAGGCGGCGCGCGGATTCCGCATTCCGCAATCCGCATTCCGCAATGGAGAGGTGGGCCCTTTTCAGTAGCCCGCTAGCGGAGCTGGGCCTTCCAGCCTTCCGGCGGGTTGTTGCCGGCGAAGTCGTAGCTGTCCAGGTCCTTGGGCGTCACGATGACGGCCCGATTATACGTTATGGCCGGCACCTTCTCTCCCAGGGCCAGCTTCACCGCCAGCCGCATGGCATCCCGCGCCATGTTCACGGGCGTGTTGGGCGTCAGCACCTGCACCCAGCCCTCGCGCATGGCCTGTTCCTGGTGCTTGGCGATGTCCTGGCACGAGACGATCACGTCGCCCGGCTTCTTCCCCCGGGCCTTCAGGGCCTGCACGATCCCCTGCTGGATCAGGCCGCCGAAGCAGTAGGTCCCCTTCAGGTCCGGGTGGGCCTGGAGGATGTCCTCCATGTTCTTGAGGCCCTCGCCGGGATCGCTTTCGCTCCACTTGGTGGCGACGATGCTGATCCCCTTGAAGCGCTGGAGGTACTCCAGCGCCCCATCGTAGCGCAATTTAGCCACGTCGCCCCCCGGCGGCCCCGGGAGCATGGCCACCTTGCCCTTGCCGCCCATGGCTTCCACCAGCCCGGCGGCGTTCAGCATCCCGATCTCGTAGTCCGACTTCATGATCTGCACCGCCACCTCGGTGTGCAGGGCGATATTATCCACCACCACCGGGATCTTGGCCGCCACGGCCTTCTGGTAGGTCGGCACCATCCCCGTGCTGTTCACAGGATTGAGCACGATGGCGTCCGGCTTCGTCTGGACCACGTCCTCCAGTTGTTGGATCTGCTTAGGCAAGAACTTATAGCCGCCCGCGTCAAACAGCTGGAAGGTGACCCCCAGCCGCTTCGCCTCGTCCTCGTACCCGTACCACTTGGACTGGAAGTAGGGGTCCGGCCCGTTGGGGATGAACACCACGACCCGTATCTTCTTCCCGGCTGGAATCTTCGGCATGGACACGGCGGCCTTGTAGTAGTCCTCAGCCGCCCACAAGTCCCGCGCCGGCCCCAGGAGCAGCAGCGCCAACGGAACCGCCAAGAGAATGAGCCGCAGCACCGTCTGTCTTTTCATGACTTCTCCCTCCCCCCTTCGCGGCGCCAGCCGCCGGGAATCCTTTGCCGCCTTTTGCCCATAACCCTCACGCCACGCGGCGTCGCGCCACCGAGAGCCAGAAGGCGGCGATGATGATGGCCCCGATGATCATCTGCTGCACGAAGGTGGACACCCCCAGGATGTTCAGGCCGTTTCCCAGGAAGGCCACGATGAGGACGCCCATGGCCGTCCGGTAGATGCCCCCCTCGCCGCCCATGAAGTTCGTCCCCCCGATGGCCACGGAGGCGATGCCGTCCATCAGGAGGGGGAAGCCCCCCAGGTGCGGGTGGCCCGAGGCCGACCGCGACGAGAGGAGGTACGCGGCGATGCCCGCGCAGGCGCCGCTCACCAGGTAGATGCCCACCTTTACCCCCCGCACCGGCACCCCCGACATGGCCGCGGCCTCCTCGTTCCCTCCGATGGCGTACACGTACCGGCCGAACGGCGTGCGGCTCATCAGGAGGGTGAGGAGGCCCGCCACGGCCAGGGCGACGAGGACCGGGGTGGGGATCGGGCCCACATGCCCCTGGCCGAGCCAGAAGAACCCCCTCGCCCCGACCTGCTGGCCGGTCACGTCGATGAAGAACAGCGTTCGGCCGGAGGTGTACACCAGGGCCAGTCCCCCGGCGATGTAGAGCATGCCGATGGTGGCCAGGAAGGGCTGCACCCGGACGTACGCCACCATGAGCCCGGTGAAGAGGCCGGCGGCGGCCCCCGCCAGCAGGCCCAGCAGGCTCCCCGTCACGACCCCGGCCCGGATGATGGCATCCACGGCCACGACGCTCACCAGGCTGGCCACCATCCCCTGGGAAAGGTCGATGCCGGCGCTGAGGATCGTGATGGTCTGCCCGGCCGCCACGATGTACACGATGGCCGCGTGCCGGATCACGTTGCCGAAGTTCTCGGCCGTGAGGAAGTAGGGGCTAAGGAGCGAGAAGACGATGCCCATGCCCAGCAGGGCCGCCGCCAGCAGGAGCACCTGCCGGTCCAGCCCGGCCAGCGCGGCGCGCCAGGGCGGCGCCGGACCCGCGTGGGGCTGCGCGGCGTGCGCCGCCGCTTCGGCCGAGATCTGCTCTGAACCGCTCGCCATGTGCGTGTTCCTCGCGCCCGGCCTCAGCGCCGCTGGACGCCCCGGAGCGCCGTGGCGGCCACGGAGGTCAGGATGATGGCGCCGATCACCACCTGCTGGATGAAGGTGGACATCCCCAGCAGGTTCAGGCCGTTCACCATGACGCTGATCACCAGCATCCCCAGGGTGGTCTTCAGCACGCCGCCCCGCCCCCCGAACAAGGAGGTGCCGCCGATGACCACCGAGCCCAGGGACTGCAGCAGCAGGTCGCCCGCGCCCAGGAGCGGCTCCCCGGAGATGGCCCGGGCCGTGAGGATGAAGCCGCCGAGGCCGCTCAGCAGGCCGCTGAGGGCGTAGACGAGGACCAGGACCCACGGCACCCGGATGCCGGAGGTGAGGGCCGCCTCGGGGTGGCCCCCCACGGCGTAGATGTGCCGGCCCAGCCGCGTCTGCCTCAGCAGGAGGTGGATCAGGATGAGCCCGACGAGCATGAAGACGGCGGGCACGGGCACCGGGCCGAAGCTCCCCTGGCCCACCCAGGCGAAGGAGGGCAGGATGTCCTCGGGGATGCCGGCGATGGGCTCCCCGCCCGTGTACTGGAGGGCCAGGCCCCCGGCCACGAAGAGTGTGCCGATGGTCACGATGATGGGGCTGAGCCGCGCCGGCCCCACCAGCAACCCGTTGATCGATCCCACCACGAGCCCCACGAGGAGGCCGACCGCGGTGCCGGCCGCCAGGCCTCCCCACATCATGACGCCGACGGTGAGGACGCTGGTGAGGCTCACCACGGAGCCCTGGGAGAGATCGATGCCGGCCGTCAGCAGGCAGAGGGTCTGCCCCATGGCCAGGAAGAAGAGGGGGCTCGCCTGGCGCAGGATGTTGGCGAAGTTCTGCACCCGGAGGAAGTGGGGCGAGAGGGCGGTGTAGATCACGGCCATCCCGACCAGCACGGCCAGCAGGGCCGCGTCGTTCCAGGCCAGCCCCCAGGCCCGCCGCCTCGGCAGGCGGCCCAGGGCAGCCTCTACCGTGGCCATCGTGTCCGCTCCTTAGAAGGCCGCTGAGGAACCCTCTCCTGCGCAGGCTGCTCAAAAAGGTCCAGCAGCAAGGCGGCGCGCGAGGCGCCGACTGAGGCGTACGCCGGGTACGCCGCAGGGAGTGCGCGAGCGCGCCAACGCCGCAGATGGGCCTTTTTCAGCAGCCTGTCACGCCGGCGCGGCGGCGGCCTCGCCCAGCATCCCGGCCCGCAGGATTTTCTCCTGCGTGGCCTCGGCCCGGGAGAACTCGCCGGTGATCCGGCCCTCGCGCATCACCAGGATGCGGTCGCTCATCCCCAGGACCTCCGGCAGCTCGGACGAGATCATGAGGATGGCGGCCCCCTGGCGGGCCAGGCCCACCATGAGCCGGTGCACCTCGTACTTGGCGCCCACGTCGATCCCGCGCGTCGGCTCATCGAAGATGAGGACGTCGGCCCTGGAACAGAGCCACTTCGCCAGCACCACCTTCTGCTGGTTCCCGCCGCTCAGGTAGCGCACCTGGCGGTCCAGCCGGGGGGTGATGATGTGCAGGCGATCCGCGTACTCGCGGGCCAGGGTCGCCTCCCCCCGGCGGTTCAGGAATAGGCGGCGGGCCAGGCGGCGCAGGGAGACCAGGGTGATGTTGGCGGCCACCGAGAGGAGCAGGATGACGCCCTGGCTCTTCCGGTCCTCGGGGAGGAGGCCCAGGCCCCGGTGGATGGTGTCCCGGGGGGAGCGGGGCCGGATCCGGTGACCGCCGATGACGACGTGCCCCCGGTCCGCCCGATCCACGCCGAGCAGGGCGCGGGCCAACTCGGTGCGCCCGGCGCCCACCAGGCCGGCCAGCCCCAGGATCTCGCCCCGGCGCAGCGCGAAGCTGACGTCCTCGAAGGCCCCGTGCCGCCCCAGGCCCTCCACCCGGAGCGCCTCCCCGCCCAGCTCGCGGGGCTCCCAGGGGAACTTCGCCTTCAGTTCGCGCCCCACCATGAGGCGGATCATCTCCTCCACGTCCAGACCCGCCACCGGGCCCGTATGGACGTGGTGGCCGTCCCGGAAAATGGTCACCCGGTCACCGATGGCTCCCACCTCGTCCAGCCGGTGCGAGATGTAGATGATCCCCACCCCCTGCTCGCGCAGGCGGCGGATCACGGCGAAGAGGGCCTTGATCTCCTCCTGGTCGAGCGACGAGGTGGGCTCGTCCATCACCATGATGCGGCAGCGGGCGTGGACGGCCTTGGCGATCTCGACCATCTGGCGGTCGGCCGCGCTCAGTTCCTCCACGGGGACCCGCGGGTCCAGGGTGCGGCCCAGGCCGCGGAGGAGGTCCGAGGCGACGGCCATCATCTGCTTCCGATCGATCACCCGGGACGCGCGCAGCGGCTCCTCCCCCAGGAAGATATTCTCCGCCACGGAGAGCTGGGGGACGAGCTGCAGCTCCTGGTAGATGGTGCGCACGCCCAGCTCGCGGGCCCGGCGGGGCGACCCGATCTCCACCTCGCGCCCGTCCAGCAGGATGCGCCCGGCGTCCTTGGCGTAGAGGCCGGCCAGGATCTTGATGAGGGTGGACTTGCCCGCGCCGTTCTCCCCCAGGAGCACGTGAACCTCGCCCGACTGCAGGTCGAAGCTCACCCCGCTCAGGGCGCGGACCCCGGGAAACTCCTTGACGATCTCTTCCATGCGCAGCATCAGGGCTGTCTCACCCGGCGGGGGATCGGCGCCGCGGCGGGCGCCTCCCCGCAGAGACCACGCAGCGGGAGGACGGGCGTGGGTGGTCGATGGTGAACGGAATCGTCGGAAGCAGGCGTTGCCTGTGGTGGATCCGTTAGGTGCCCATGGCCTGGCGAAGAATGCTAGTCTAGACAGGTTCTCGCGGCGCGCGCAAGGACATTCGTCATGGGACGGAATTTTGTTGCCGACTTCCTCCCTGCGGAACATGCAGCCCCCTCTGGCCTCTCCGGGCTCCGTCGGGACCGCCCGGGCTCCGAGAGCGATTGACGGGTTGAGGGCGTCTGGATACA
Organism: Candidatus Sulfotelmatobacter sp.; assembly: GCA_035625755.1. GTDB lineage: Bacteria > Methylomirabilota > Methylomirabilia > Methylomirabilales > DASPOZ01 > DASPOZ01. Next base: position 5,797 of record DASPOZ010000411.1, on the reverse strand, counting down.
GTGCCTTGAGGCGGCGCGGCCGCCGGCCGGCCGGAGCGTTGCGTGACGGGAGACAGACGGGTCCGACGTATCGCCACGCTGCTCCTGGCGGGGGCTGCGTGGGCCGCCGTGCCGTTCGCGGCGGACGCCCCCCAGGACCCCGTGGATCCTGCGGCAAAGGAGGTCATCCTGCGACAGTTGGCCGCGTTCCGCGCCGGCGACTTCCGGACGGCGTACGGCTTCGCCTCCGAGGCGATCCGGGCCCAGTTCGACCTGGCGGCCTTCGAGCGCATGGTGAGGTCCAGCTACCCGCAGATCGCCCGCTCCACGCATGCCTGGGTGCTCGAGGCGCGACCCGGGCCGGACGGCGCGCTTCAAATCCTGCTCAGGGTCCGCGGGTCCGATGGAACCTTCGTCCTGGCACTCTACGAGATGGTGCGCGAGGCCCCGGGCTGGCGGATCAACGGGGTGGTGGCCCGGCCGGACCCCGGCGCGATCTAGCAGGCTGCTGAAAAAGGCCCACCTCTCCATCGCGGAATGCGTGCTTCGACATGCTCAGCACGTCCTGAGCCCGTCGAAGGACGGATTGCGGAATCCGGAATCCGCGCGCCGCCTTGCATCTGGACCTTTTTGAGCAGCCTGCGAGAAAGAGACTTTTTCAGTATCCTGCTGGCAGGAGGGCACGGTGAAGGCGATCGTGTTGCGGCGGCCGCGGGCCGTGGCGGAGGATCCGCTGGAGGCGGCCGACCTCCCGGCGCCCGAGCCGGGACCGGGCGAGGTGCGCATCCGCGTGCGCGCCTGCGGCGTCTGCCGCACCGACCTGCACACGGTGGAAGGCGAGATCCATCCGCCGCGCCTTCCCGTGGTCCCGGGGCACCAGGTGGTGGGCACGGTGGAGGCCGTGGGCCGGGGTGTAACCCGGTTCGCCGAGGGGGACCGGGTGGGCGTGCCGTGGCTCTACTCCACCTGCGGCGCCTGCGCCTTCTGCGCCCGCGGCGCAGAGAACCTGTGCGAGGCCGGCCGCTTCACCGGCTTCAGCGTGGATGGAGGCTACGCCGAGGCGATGGTGGCCCGCGCCGACTTCACGTATCCGCTCCCCGCCGGCGTGCCGGACTTGCCGGCGGCCCCACTCCTCTGCGCCGGGGTGATCGGCTACCGCGCCCTGCGCCTTTCCGAGATCCGGCCCGGGGGGCGCCTGGGGCTTTACGGGTTCGGCAACTCGGCCCACATCGCCATCCAGGTGGCGCGCCACTGGGGCTGCGAGGTGTTCGTGATGACGCGGGGCGAGGAGCACCGGGCCCTGGCCCGCGAGCTGGGGGCGGCGTGGGTGGGCGCGGCGGAGGCCGCCCCGCCCGTAAAGCTGGACGGCGCCGTGATCTTCGCCCCCGCCGGCCCGCTCGTCCTGAGCGCCCTCCGCGCCTTGCAGAAAGGCGGCACCCTGGCTCTTGCCGGGATCTACATGACCCCGATCCCGGAGATCGATTACGGGACCCTCCTCTACCACGAGCGGACGGTGCGCAGCGTGGCCAACAGCACCCGGCGGGACGCCGAGGAGCTCCTGGCGCTCGCCGCCGCCATCCCCATCCGCACGCAGATCCAGACCTTCCCCCTGGCCGAGGCCAATCGGGCCCTCCAGCTCCTCAAGCAGGACCGGATTCGCGGCGCGGCCGTCCTCGAGGTGGCCTAGCAGGCTGCTGAAAAAGGCCCATCTGCGGCGTTGGCGCGCTTGGGCGCTCGCTGCGGCGTACCCGGAGTACGCCTCACTCGGCCCTTCGCACGCCGCCTTGCATCTGGACCTTTTTGAGCAGCCTGCGGGACCAGGCTCCTACCCCGCCTGCCGCGGCAAGCTGCTGAGAAGGCCCAGCGTGGCTCGCCGCTGCCTCGGCGGCAGCGACAGCGCCCCGGCGTGCCGGCCCGCCCATTCCGCATTCCGCAATGGCGGGCGCCGCCGCCCGGCGAGGCGTGTACGAATGTGGTGGCGCACGGCGAGCCGGTGCGGCATAATGCTGGGGCGTCCGGCCGGGTCGTTCCGGGCCCCGGACGGGCTGAGGAGTGCCGATGCCGTCGTTCCTTTACGAAGATCTGCCCAGCGGTCTCCGCCGACCCATCCTCATCCTGACCTTCGCCGGCTGGAACGATGCCGCAGAGTCGGCCACGGGGGCGGCCAAGTTCCTCTGCGAGCGGTGGTCCGCCCGCAAGGTGGCCGCCATCGATCCGGACGAGTTCTTCAATTTCGCCCAGCAGCGCCCGCACGTCCGGTTCCGCGAGGGATCCCGCACAGAACGCGAGATCTCCTGGCCCGCCAACGAGTTCTTCGTAAGCCAGGATGCCAGCCTGCCGCGGGACGTGATCGTGGGGATCGGCGTGGAGCCGCACCTGCGGTGGCGTGGTTTCGCGCGTCTGATCGTGGAGCTCGTCCGCCGCTGCGAGGTGACCATGGCCATCACCCTGGGCGCCCTCCTAGCCGAGGTGCCGCACACGCGCCCGGTGCGCCTCACGGGATACGCCTCGGACACGGAGCTGCGCGCCCGCTTCCGCCTCACGCCGACGCGCTACGAAGGCCCCACCGGGATCGTGGGCGTGTTGAACAACGCCTTCCGGGACGCCGGCCTGGCCACGGCCAGCGTGTGGGCCAACGTGCCCCACTACATCTCCAGCCTCGCCAACCCCCACGCCACCATGGCGCTCCTCCGCCGCCTCTTCGAATTCCTGGACTGGACGGCGGACCTGGAGGAGTTCGAGGAGGCCGCTCGCCAGTTCGACGCGCAGCTCGCCGAGATCCTGAAGGGGAACGCCAAGGCGGCGCGCTACGTGAAGGAGCTGGAGGCGCGGGACCGCGGCACGGCGGAGGACGAGGCCCCGGAGCCCGCCCCCGCGGACGACCTGCCCAACGCGGCGGACCTGATCCGCGAGCTGGAGCAGTTCCTCCGCAAGCCCCCGCCGGAAGGCACCCAGAACTGACGGCGGCCGGTGGGCCGGGCCCGGGTTCCGCCGGAGGGCGACCGCCGACGGGCGACCGCCGACCGCCGGGGGCCAACCGACACCGGCGGTGGGCCCTGCCGGGTTCCGACCGCGGTCCCGAGCGTCTGGCCCGCTGGGAAAGCGCGGGGTCCCCGCCATCGCATGCCGCCGCGCGGGGACGCGCGGCCGGCCGTCGGCGGTCGGCGGTCGGCGGTCAGCGGTCGGCAGCAGCCTGTTACGGCTCGCGCAGGCTGACCTGCCCGCTGGCGGGATCGTAGGCGTACGGCGACGTGTCGATGCGCTGTTCCTGGACGAAGGGCAACGCGTCCAGACGGTCCGGGAAGCGTCCCTGCTCGGCATAATAGGCCTGCAGGGCGGTCTGGATCGCCTGCAGATCCGCCCGGGCCTTTACCCGCCTGGCCCGCTGCTGCGCCTCCACCACGTCGCGGATGTTCTCCTCCTTGGGTTTTTGCTCCCCGCAGCCTCCCAAGGGGGCCACAACCCCGAGGAAGACCGCCAGCGCCGCGGCGGCTCGCCAGCCTCCCGCGCCTCCGACCCTCAGCATCACTCCACCTCCCTGCCCATGCCGCTGCCGGGGGGCGCGCCCGCCCGCCGGGCCAGCCAGAGCATCTGCTTGGCTACGCCCCGCAGCATCCACACGTCCTCGCGGGTCAGCCCGGCCCGATCGAAGATGGAGCGCCAGCGGCGCAGGATGCGATCCGCCAGGGCGCCGCGCCGCAGCTCGCCGTAGCCTAGCGCCTTCAACCCCTCCGCCCAGGCGGCCTCCACGGCCAGGATGTCCGCCACGGGGGCCGGATGTTTCGGGCCGGTGCCGCCGCCCGGCCGCCGCCCCTCCGGCGCGGCCGGGCGTTCCCCCAGGCGCGCCACCAGCAACTCGTACCCGACCACCAGCACCGCCTGGGCCAGGTTGAGGCTGGGCTGCCGGGGCGACGCGGGGATCCGCACCACATCCTGGCAACACCCCAGCTCGGCGCGCGAGAGGCCCCGGTGCTCCGGCCCGAAGACCAGGGCGACGCGGCCCCGCGCGGCGTGGGCCAGGATCGCGGGGGCAACGGCGGGCAGAGCCTGGATGCCGGTGACGGTGCGCTGGGGGCGGGCCGTGAAGCCGATGGCCCGCACGCAATCGCCGAGGGCGCGGGGGAGCGAGGTGAACCGTTTCGCCCGCTGGAGAACGTCCAGCGAGCGCCAGGCCATTCGCCGGGCCTGCACGCCCAGCGGCGGGGGGTTCACCAGCCGCAGGCCCCCGAGGCCGGCGTTCTTCACGGCCCGCGCCGCCGCGCCGACGTTGCCCTCCTCCTTCGGCTCCACCAGCACGGCCACGATCCGCGCGTTCGCCAACGGCATGGTCCTCGCCCGCGGCCCGGGGCCTCACCTTCCGCGTCGGCGGCCCCCGCCCCGCGTCGCGCACAGTAGCGCCCGGCCGCGGCCCGGTCAAGGGGGTCGGGGGCGGGAGGTGATGCCGGCGCGTGCAGAGTTTCAACTTGCCTGGAGGGCGTTTCCCTCGTACAATAAAGTTCAGGTGCCGCGGCTCCGCGGGGCATGCACCCCGTTTCCCTCCCAGGAGGCCTTCCATGGGGTTCACGGGCTTTACGGCCAAGGATTTCCAGGTCTTTGCGATCCCGGACTTCCCGGGCCGGATGGGCGCCATCCGGCAGAAGATCCAGCCCAAACTGTTCACCCTGGCGGAGGAAATGGGGCCGGAGCTGCGGCGCGTAGTCGGTGCCGAGATTTTCGCCCATGTGGCCAAGCACATGCGGCGCACGGTGAACCCGCCGGGAGACACTTGGGTGGCCTTCGGCCCGGACAAGCGCGGCTACAAGATGACCCAGCACTTCAAGGTGGCCATCTCCCGCCACTGCGTGCGCTTTCTTTTCGAGATCGGGCCCGAGTACGCCACCAAGACCAAGTGGCTGCGGACCTGGCAGGCCCATGCGGATCAGGTGATTCCCGCGTTGCAACGTGTGAAGGGCCTCGGCTGGTTCAAGAACGAGCACGACGAGGAACCGGCCGCCGAGCTGAAGGACATGCCCATCGATCAGATCCGCGAGCTCCCCAAGGAGCTGACCCGGCGGAAGGATGGGCAGTTCGTGCTCGGCCGCCGCGTGGTGCAGGGCGACGCCATCGATCTGGCCTCCATCGCCCTGGAGAAAGAGGTCCTGATCCTGTTCGCGGGCCTGCTGGCCCTCTACCGGCTCGTGTAACGGTCCCCACGCCGTTCCCCCGGCCCCGCCCCGCCCACTCCCGCATCCCGCGCCGGGGATGCGGGAGTGGGCTTCGTGCTCCCCGGGACCGTCGCGCCAAGCGATCGCCCCATCCCGGACTGCCTAACAGGTTCCTCATAGGCCTGTTCCTGCGCAGGCCACTCACAAAGGCCCAGATGCAAGGCGGCGCGCGATGGGCCGACTGAGGCGTACGCCGGGTACGCCGCAGGGCCACCGCTGCCGCAACGTCGGCAGCGGGACATTATCCGAGCGCGCCAACGCCCCACCCGCTGCCGTGCTCTCGGCAGCGGGAACGGTTGTCGGGGCTTTCAGGAACCTGCAAACCGGTTCCAAACAAGCCTGTTCCTGCGCAGGCTGCTCAAAAAGGCCCAGATGCAAGGCGGCGCGCGATGGGCCGACTGAGGCGTACGCCGGGTACGCCGCAGGGAGTGCCCGAGCACGCCAACGCTGCAGATGGGCCTTTTTCAGCAGCCTGCTAGTGTAGTGTTTCCAAAATAGCTTTACACTTACCGACCTTCGCCAGGATCTGGGCGGCGGTGGCGGTCCAGACGAACGGCCTGGGGTTTTCGTTATGCACCTGCAGGTACTCCTCGACGGCGGCGATGAGGTCGGGC
>DASPOZ010000410.1:0-20030 GCA_035625755.1 Candidatus Sulfotelmatobacter sp. | reverse complement strand
CAACCGGGCCGCGGCGGTGGCGGTGGTGCTGGCCTGGCTGACCATCCTCCTGATCTTCGTCCAGCGGCGGCTGGTCCAGCGGGGCTCCTTCGTCACGGTCACGGGAAAGGGCTACCGGCCCGCCCTGTTGGACCTTGGGCGCGCCCGCCCGCTGGCCCTCCTGCTGAACCTGACCTACATCCTGGTAGCCGTCGTGTTGCCGCTGGCCGCCTTGGCGCTCGTCTCCCTGTCGCGCGTGTGGACCGGCCGGGTGGACCTGGGCGCGGCCACGCTGGCCAACTACGCGTACCTCTTCCGGAGCGGCGTGGCCCGCACGGGGATGGCGCACAGCTTGATCCTGGCGGGGGGCGGAGCCACGCTGGGGGTGGCACTGGGGTTCGCCGTGGCGTACCTGGTGCACCGCCGGGGGGGCGCCTCCGCGGCCGCGGTGGACTTCATCACCACCATTCCCGTGGGCTTCCCGGGCATCGTCCTGGCCATGGGCGTGCTGATCGCGTTCCTGCGGACGCCGCTATATGGGACCCTGGGGCTGATCCTGCTAGGGTACCTCGTGCGCTTCATGCCCTACGGCCAGCGCACCGTGTCCTCGCTGCTGGTCTCACTCTCGCCCGAGCTGGACCAGTGCTCGCGCGTGGCCGGGGCCTCGTGGTTCGGCACGCTCCGGCGGATCCTGGTGCCCCTGCTGAAGCCGGGCCTGCTGGGCGCGTGGCTGCTCCTCTTCATCCTTTACCTGCGCGAGTTCCCCATCTCGGCCCTGCTGTACAAGGGGGGCCTGGAGGTCCTCTCGGTGGCCCTCTGGCTGTTCGTGGAGAACGAGACGGCGCCGCGCGCCGCCGCCCTGGCCCTGGTGCAGGTGGCGATCCTCCTGGTGCTGGTCGCGCTTGTCCGCCGCGTGGTGGGCATCGAGAAGCTGACCGCCTAACAGGCTGCTGAAAAAGGCCCATCTGCGGCGTTGGCGCGCTCGCGCGGCGCTGCGACGTACCGACCACGTACGCCTCGCGCCTCGCCTCGCGCGCCGCCTTGCATCTGGACCTTTTTGAGCAGCCTGCGTTTTCAGGGCGCAGGTGAGGAGCGTTGCCGTGCCGAAGGTCACTGTGGGCGGTGTGCGGCTGCATTATGAGGAGCGGGGCGGCGGGACGCCCATCGTCTTCATTCCGGGGCTGATCGGGTTGGGGGTGCAGTGGTCGTTGCAGGTGGAGCATTTCGCGAGGGAGTACCGGGTCATCACCTTCGACCACCGGGGCGCCGGGCAGAGCGACCGGCCGGTGCAGGAATACAGCACCGCGCTGCTGGCGCGGGACGTGGTGGGCCTGCTGAACGCCCTCGGCATCCTGCGGGCGCACGTGGTGGGCGCCTCCACGGGCGGCGCCATCGGGCAGGTGCTGGGGCTGGACCACGCAGACAGGATCCTTTCGCTGACCCTGATAAGCACCTGGGCGCGGCCGGACGCATACTTCCGCCGGCTTCAGGAAATGCGCAAGGAGGTGCTGCTCGGGCTCGGCATCACCGCGTACATCAGGCTCTCGTCCCTCTGGACGGCGGGCCCCACGCAGTTCCGGGACATGCAGGAGCAACTGGAGGCGTACGAGGCGGAGCAGGTCCGTCAGGCCGCGCCGGTGGAGGTGATGGCGGCCAGGATCGACGCCACGCTGGGGCACGACCGGCTTGCGGACCTGGGGCGGATCGCGGCCCCGACCATGGTGGTGGTGGCCGAGGACGACACGCTGGTGCCGCCGCACCTCGGCGAGCAGATCGCCGCCGCCATCCCCGGCGCGCGGTTGGCCCGGATGAAGGAGGGCGGCCACAACTGCTACCGCAAGGACCCCGCCACCTTCAATAGATTGCTGGGCGAATTCCTAGGCGACATTTCGTAAGTCGAAGGAGGATCCCATGACGGATCAGGTCAAGAGCCAGATCGCAGAGTTGGCGCAGTCCTACCGGCAAGGAAGACTGAATCGACGAGACTTCATCCGGGCCGTGGTGGGGCTTACGGGGAGTCTCGCGGCGGCGGCCGGAGTGCTGGAGCCGCTCGGGCTCAGCCCGGCGGATGCGGCGCAGGTGAGCCCGGACGACCCGGACCTGGCCTCGGGCCCCGTGCAGTACGCGGGCGACGGTGTGCGGCTGGGCGGCTACCTCTCGCGGCCGAAGGCCGCGGGCCGCCATCCGGGCGTCATCGTGATCCACGAGAACCGCGGGTTGACGGATCACATCCAGGACGTGGCGCGGCGCTTCGCCAAGGAAGGGTTCGCCGCCCTGGCGCCGGACCTGCTCTCGCGGGCGGGCGGAACGGCATCGTTCGCGACCCCGGGGGACGCTACCAAGGCCATCGGCGGATTGACCCAGGACGGGGTGGACCGCGACCTGCGCGCCACCTTCGACCACCTGCGCGGCCTCGATTTCGTGGTGCGGGACCGGGTGGGCGTAGTGGGCTTCTGTTGGGGCGGGGCCAACGCGCTGCGCATGGCTACCCAGGTGCGCGAGGTGGCGGCCGCCGTGCCCTTCTACGGGCGCAATCCGTCGCCCCTGGAACTGGTGGAGCGGATCGCCTGCCCGCTGCTGCTCATCTACGGGGAGGACGATCCGTTCATCATGCCCGGCGTGCCGGCGCTGGAGGCGGCCCTCAAGCGGTATGGCAAGCCGTACGAGGTCAAGATCTACCCCGGCGCCAAGCACGCCTTCCACAACGACACCAATACGGACCGCTACAGCCCCGACGCCGCGCGCGACGCCTGGGCCCGCACCATCGCCTTCCTCAAGCGGCACCTAAGCTCATGAGCACGAACCGCCGAGACACCAAGCTCGCCATGGGGCCGACGGCCTCGTCCGGGGCGCGCTTCGCGCCCAGCAGGCCGCTGTGAAAGGCTTGACAGCTCTCCCCGCTGCCTAGAGGGCAGCAGGTGAGGCGCTGGCGCGCTCGCGCACATCCTGCGGCGTACCGCCCCGCCCATTCCGCAATCCGCATTGGGGGGCGCCGCCTTGCATCTGGACCTTTCTGAGCAGCCTGCGGAAAAAAGGGGAGTTCAGCAGCCTGTTGGGGACAGAGAGGGGCGGGAAGGCTCGCGCGGGGTGAGGGGAGGTGGGTGGAGCAGGGGGGGCGAGGCTTACCTCTGGATCTTGTTCCGGATCGGGGGGATGGTCTTGAGGTATTGTGCGATGGCCAGCCGGTCGGCTTGGGTCAGGTCCTTATAGCCGCCGCCCTTGCCCTGGATCAGCTCGCCCATGAGATCGCCCGCCACGTCGCCGTCGGGCGTGTTCCCGGTGGCGAGGAAGTCGGCGATCTGGTCTACGGTCCACTCGCCGATCCCGGTGCCATTGTCCGGCGTGATATTCGGGACCTTGGCGTTTTCGATGAGGCCCGACGGGTTCCCGGCCAGGAAGCGCGAGCGGTCCATCGTCATGGCGATATTGCGCGGCGTGTGGCACTCGCCGCAGTGGCTGACGGCGCGCACTAGATACTCGCCGTGGGCCAATCCGGAGGCAGGCGCGGAGGCGGGGGGATCCCCCCGGGGGCCGAAGGCGGCCACCCAGGCCGGCAGGAACACACTTTCGAAGAGCGGAATCTTTATGTGCCGCGGCTGGTTCGCACGCTTCACCGCCGGAAGCGTGCGGAGATAGGCCACGAGGGCACGGACGTCATCATCCGCCATCCCCTGCAGCGAGAGGTATGGGTGCACCGGGATGAGGCGCTCGCCGTTGGGGCGGCGGCCCAGGCGGATGGCCGTCGCGATCTGTTCATCGTTCCAGGATCCGATCCCGTCCTGGCGCTCGGGGGTGATATTGGTCGAGTAGACCGTGCCGAAGGGCCCATCGAAGCGCCGGCCGCCGCCCCCCGATTCCCCATCCTTCACGGTATGGCACGTTCCGCAGCTCGCCGCCGCGAACACGTATTCCCCCCGGGCTACCCGTTCGCCGCCCGTCGCCGCCTCTGCGCCGACCCCCGGGGCAATCAGGGTGCCTCCCACGGCGAGGACCAGCGGGCCGGCAATGAAGCCTGCCGGCCGGCGCTTCGGCGTCTTCCGCAACGGAGCCATCTTCGTACCTGTCCATCGCCATCGGTTCACGTGGTTGCATGGGCTCCAGCGGCCGGGGGTAAGTTTCCCGGCCGCCGGAGCCAGCTTCCAGAGCACCCGGTAATGCGGGTCAGGCCAGGGTCGAGTCGATAACGGCCAGGGATCCCTTGCCCTCCACGTAGTTGATCTGCCGCACGCCGAGCAGCGTCTTCACGCGGTCCTGGGTCACCTGCTTCCAGGGCCCGGGCGAGGGCGCTCCCCCGGGCGGCGGCTGGGGGAAGGCGGTGGACATGGCCGAGTGGAAGGCGACGTTTCCCTCGATCTTCTGCATGGCCTGATGGATGTGCCCGTTCAGCACCGTCACGGACCCAAAGGGCCGGAGCAGCGAGAGGGCCTGTTCCCCGTCACCGGTGGCCCACCCCCACTGGGGATACACCGCAGAGAGAGGGACGTGGGCGAACACCACGATGGGCGTGCTGGCGGAGCGCCCCGCGAGGTCCTGCTTGAGCCACTCCAGTTGTTCGGAGCCAAGGCTCCCCAGGCGGCTTTCCTTGAAGGTGAGCACGTTCACCAGACCGACGAAGTGAACCCCCCGGTAGTCGAAGCTCTGCCAGCCGCTGCCCTTCGTCCCGGCCCCGTACCGGTTCAGATACTCCTTCCCCCCGTCGGCGAACACGTCGTGTTCACCGGGGACGTAGAACACCTGGCGGGTCTTCAGGCTCTTGAGGTTCTCCGCCAGCGTGTCGAAGGCACCGGCCTTTTGACTGTGGCTCAGGTCGCCGGTGTGGAGGATGAACTCGGGCGCAGGCTGCAGGGCATTGAGCTTGTTGATGGCCAGTTGAAGCGTGGCCGTGACGTCCTTGTTGGGCTCGGCCGCGAATCCGATGTGACTGTCGCTGATCTGGGCGAAGCTGAAATCCCCCCGGGTGGGTTCCCCGGTGGCGGCATGGGCGAGCGTGCGGGACGAGAGGATGCCGCCGCTCACGGTCCAGAGCACGCCGGTGCCCACCCAGGCCATGCATTCGAGGAACCCGCGGCGGTCGATCCCGTCCTCACCGAGTTGGCCCTGGTCGGGGGTCTGGGGGTTGGCGCGGATGTCGTCTGTCATGATGCCCTCCTTTGGCGTGCGGTCTCTCGGCCTACTTCACCACGATGGTGCCGTTCATCTCGGGATGGAGCTTGCAGAAGTAGGTGTAGGTGCCAGGTGTGGTGAAGGTGTACGAGAAGCTCTCGTCGGCATCCAGGCCGCCCGAGGTAAACAGGCTGTCGCGAGACGTCACTGTGTGCGGCTCATCGTCCCGGCTGGTCCACGTGACGGTTGTGCCGGGCGCCACGGTGAGGGTTGCGGGGCTATAAGCAAAGTCCTTGATTTCGATCCGGGTATCTGCGGCGGCCGCCGGGCGGCTGCCCGCCGTGGGATCTGCTTGCGCAATCCGCACCGCGTGGCGATGGACCGCTGGGGTCCCAGCCCAGGCCGGTCCGTGGACTTCCTGCACATCACCCGCCGCGCCGCGGGGCATGAACATCAGGATGCCGAGGATGCCGCCCACCAGCCAGGCGGCGCCCCGGCCCGGGCCTCTGCCGGCCCATGCGTTACGCGCTCTCATCGTATCCCCCTCCTTTCCTGCGGCGCCCACCGGGCCCAACGGGGATCTCCGGCCGGCTGGTGGCTCCTTGCCTCCGGGGCGCCACACTTCTGCGAACGTCCGGCCCGCCCTTTCGTTCCCGCCCCGCGAAAGAAATCCGGGAACGATGGCGCCCGGGAGACGTTAGCAGGGGTGGGAAGGCATGCGGGGGAGCCGGGCAGGTGCTGCAAACGGATCGTTTGGGTTTGATTCCCCGGAACGGCCGTTGCTATGATGGGTGCGTGGATGATGGGGTTCTGGTACAGGGGGGCGCCGGGCTGGGGCGGGAGGCTCTGGCCTACGCCGATACGCTCCACAACCTGGCGCGATACCTCACCGGGAACGAGGCCGATGCCGATGACCTCGTCCAGGAAACCTATGCCCGCGCCATCAAGGCGGCCGACCAGTTCACTCCCGGCACGAATCTCAAGGCCTGGCTCTTCCGGATCCTCCGGAACACGTTCATCAGCGCGTACCGCCGGCAGCGGCACAACCCCACCGTGGGGGGACTGGATACCATTGACCCTGTGGCCCAAGGGCCGGGCCATGAGGAGTGGCTACGAGGCGATGTGGAACTGGACCGCCTGCGGAACGTCGTAGCCGAGGATATCGAGCGGGCCATGCTGAGTCTGTCCGAGGAGGCCCGCGCGGCCATTCTGCTGGATCTGGAGGGGTTCACGGAGGCCGAGGTGGCGCAGGTGCTCGACTGCGCGGTGGGAACGGTGAAATCGCGGCTGGCGCGCGCGCGGGCGGCGCTCCGGGAGAAGCTCCGGGACTACGCGAGGTAGATGGGCGAATGGACTGTCGGGACGTACGAACGCAAATGCTGGATTACCAGCGGGGGCGGCTAGGGCCGGAACTCCAGGCGGGCATCCGCGCGCACCTCGCGGGGTGTCCTGCCTGCGCCGACGCGGAGGTGGCGGAGCGGGCCCTCACCGAGGTGCTGGAGCGCCGCCTGCCGCAGCACCCCGCCTCCCTGGCGTTGAAGCGGAGGCTGGCGGAGCGATGGCCCGCCCCGGCCGAGGCCAGGCCCTCGTGGTGGGTCCGGTGGGGTCGGTCCTTCGCGCCGGCGGCCGCCGTGGCCGCCGTGCTGCTCCTGGGGCTGCCGGTGTATTACGAGCTGGGGCCCGCCCGCCAGGGGAACGGGGCGGCCGGGATGGTTGCGGAGGCGGTGAACGACCACGTCCGCGTCCTCCAAAGCGAGCACCCGTTGGAGGTGGAGAGCAGCAACTTCCATCAGGTGAAGCCGTGGTTGACGGCCCGCTTGGACTTCGCGCCTGCCGTCTCGTTCCTGGGCGACCAGGAGTTCCCGCTGAGGGGCGGCGCCGTAGGGTACTTCCTGGACCGGAAGGCCGCCGTCTTCGTGTACGGCCGCCGGCTCCACACCATCTCGCTGTTCGTCTTTCGGGCCGAGGGGCTGCCCTGGCCGACGCGCGGGCTGCAGCCCATCGGCCGCGGCCAGGCAACCCTGCGGGCCGCGCGCGGGTACAACCTGGTGATGTGGCAGGCGGGAGGGCTGGGGTACGCCCTGGTGTCCGATGTGGACGCCAGGGACCTGCGCGAACTGGCCGCGAAGCTCGCCGGATAAGGAGGAACCGCCATCGTGCGCCGCCGGCTTCCGCCCGGCGCCAGGGGCGCCAGGAAAGGACCTGAGGGGTCCTAGAGGCCGAGGGCTTGGCGGAGTCGTGTATCGACGGCGCGAAGGTCTGTCGAGGGGATGCGGCCCGGGCGGTAGAGCACTCGAGAAGCTGCCACAGTGGCGAGTTGGATGCGGACGGTGGAGGGCGCAACGAGGCGGGCTTGCTTCCACCCGGCGATCGGGTAGTCCAATGCACTTCGAGGAGAGTGCGTGGTGATGGCAGCCACGATGAGGTCGCCGGTACGGTTGTATGGCCCTGCGCTGATTACCAGAGCTGGACGCACTTTGGCGGTAGCCCTATCCCGGAAGGGAAAGGGCACCAGGACCACGTCACCTCTTGCGAATACCATAGAGTTCCCGCCACCGGTCGTATACCGCGTCCTCAGGGTTATCCCAAGTCCTGGCAAATGCCTCGTCCGATAGGGCCGAGACCGATGCAGCTCTGTTGATCGCTGGCCTTCCCTTCCGAGGCCGCCTGGAAGTCACGTCTCCTCCCGCGACCGCCGCTCTTGCAATACGCACGGTGCCGGCGATCTTCCGTGACGCCACGATGCCACGGGCAATCCAGCGGCGGACCGTACGCTCGCTGACCCGCAGGGTCGCCGCTGTCTCCTCGATCGTCAAGTACGGTTTTGGCATCTTGCGCTTCATGGGCAGGCCACGGTAGAAAAAATGTCCGCCGTTGTCAAGGGCAAAGGGGAAACTGAAATGGGGTGGAAGAGGCAGGTGAGGTGTATAGGACGCGGAGTTTCAACCGCCAAGACGCCAAGGGGGCCAAGCGGCCGGGCGAGGTTTATCCGGCTCGGCCTTGGCGATCTTGGCGTCTTGGCGGTTGCAGGTTTTGCCCGGGCGCCGGCTACGACAGGCGGCCGCGGAGCAGGAGCGATTCCACCTCTTTGCTGATGCCCTCCGCCCAGGCGCGCACCTCGTCCGGGGTGAGGATGGCAAGGGGGTGCAGGCCGATGCTGAACGGATACTTGGGAAGGCCCAGGGCCTGCGCCGAGGCGTGGCCCGTCTCCGTGAAGGCCGAGGTGCAGATCACCGCCGCTGGGATGCCCTGCCGTTCGAACGTGATGCCGTCGGACACACTGCCCGATGAGCAGGACCCTCAGTCACCCACCCCGGTGACCACCAGGTCGCACTTGGCAACCATCTCGCCGGCGATCTCGGGGCCCACGGGCAGGGTGTTAGGCTTGTGCCACATGCCCACCACCTTCACGCCGGCCCGCTCGGCCAGCATGGCTCCCACGGCCTCCAGGACCTTGTCCGAGTTCCGCTTGCTGTTCCCCAACAGTCCCACGCGCTTCCCGGCCAGCGGGCCGCGCGGCGCCAGCCCGCCCGTGGGCCTCGGCGACGCGATCGTGGGATCGTAGATCCGCATTCCCCCGTTTCCTTTCGCCATCGCTCCCTCCTTTTCCCTCTTGTCGATCTTGACCTCTTAGCGGTTCATGTCTTGGCGGTTCAACCTCCTTTTCCCTCTTGGCGTCCTTGGCGGTTCATATCTTGGTGGTTCAATAGGACTGCCCGCCTCACTCCACCGGCACCGTCACGGCGCGGCACGCGTTGTAGCTGGTGAAGCCCGGGATCCAGGCCGAGAACCGCCCCCCCACGCTCCCCGCGGCCACCACCAGAATGGAATCGGGGGTACGCGCGAAGGAAATCATTTTCTCCTCGTCACCCGGCTCCACCGGTCCGGGCTTCTGGTTGCCCCGCTTCAGGTCGGCCACGGAGCGGCGGGCGTGGTTGAACAGATACCCCCGGATGGCCTTCTTGTCCCAGCCGTCCTTGGCGATGGTGTCCCGGTGCTCGGGGCACAGCAGCAGGACGCATTCGCCCTGCCCCACGCAGTTGCCGGTGCCCAGGGCCCGCATGCTGTCCGCCGCGGTGCCCAGGATGCCCTCGGCCGTGCGGCTCAGGTGGTCGCTGAACTGGTGCACGCCCCACCCGGCGAACACGGTGACCGCGCTCGAGCCCTTGGGCTGGCCGCGCTCCTCGTGCAGCGGCGCCCAAGGCGAGTTGGTCTCGTCTTCCGCAAGGCAGCAGGTGTAGCGCCCCGGCGTGCCCAGCGTGCCCCGGTCCAGCAGGCCCGGATGCATGCCGCAGGCGTTCTGGATCGCGAGGCGCACGGCGCGGCCGATGGTGGCGTTGGCCCGATGGCCGGGTCCCAGGACGTTGTGCCGCGCGTTGATCCCTGCCCGCCGCGCGGCCGGCCCGTTCACGATGACCACGGTGGCGGCGCTCTGCGTGCTTGCCGCCGCGCCCAGAATGCCGAACTGCGGGTCCAGCGCGCCGCGCACGGCGGCCAGGACGATGGGGAAGTGTGCCGGCAGGCACCCGGCCATGACGGCGTTGATGGCCACCTTCTCCGCCGTGATGCGCTGCCCCCGGAGTTCGCCGATCACGTGGTCGGGCTCCACCTTTGCCCCGCGGAGCATGGCCCGGATGGCCGGCTCGGTGGGGGGGATCACGGGGAGCCCGTCCGTCCACCCGCGTCTGTAGCAGGCTTCGATGGCCGCCAGGGCGTCCGGCACCACCAGGAATCGGGAGGACAAACCGTTTCCGTTGCCGGAGTCCCGGGCCGGAGCCCGGCGGGCCGGCGGCCTGCGCGCGGCTCTCTTCGCTGTTCGTGACATGTTCATCTCCTTGCGGGCGCCCAACAATCAGTCATGAGCAATGAGGAATGAGCAATGAGTCGAACCCGTGTTCAAAGGGCCCGGAGGACTCAGGCGCTCCTCATGCGTTTTTGACTCGTTGCTCATTGCTCGTTGCTTTGAACTTCGTGAGCTAGTCGGACACGACCTTGTCGGCGGCCACCACCTTCTCGGCGAAGATCTTGGGGGTGACGAACTGGGCGTTCTTCCCCTGCAGGTCCGCCTCGGCGACCCCACGGGCCATCCCGCACTTGCCTCAGACGTAGATGGGGACGCGGTGTTCGATGACCCTGGCGAGCAGCTCCTTGAGCGGCGGCATGGCCACCGGGAAGACGGCGGCGGCGATGCTATCCTTCATCAGGTAGGTCGCCTCGCCGGCCAGGAAGATCTCGGGCTGGTGGCCGGCGTCCACGGCGCCGAGGGCGTGGTTGAACACCAGTCCCGCGCGGGTGGGGTCGTTCGACCCCGAGGAGCCATAGTACAGGATCTTCGCCATGGAAGTCCCCCTCAGTGCGTGGCCCGCCGGCGCGGGCGGGCGAAACGTGCTACCTATCCTTGCACGACCCCGGGGCGGATGCAAGAACAACCGGGATCGCGGTCAATACCGGCGGCTCACCACCTCCACGCGCCCCTCATGGCC
This sequence comes from Candidatus Sulfotelmatobacter sp., assembly GCA_035625755.1. Classification (GTDB taxonomy): domain Bacteria; phylum Methylomirabilota; class Methylomirabilia; order Methylomirabilales; family DASPOZ01; genus DASPOZ01. The sequence goes on along the minus strand of DASPOZ010000410.1, from coordinate 9,465 downwards.
CACCAGGAGGTTCAGGATCCCGCTGACGATACTGATGACGATGGACCCGAACACGGCGGGCCAGAATCCCGCCACGTGGAAGCCGGGGACCAGGGTCGCCGTCAGGGCCAACAGCAGGGCGTTCACCACGAAGATGAAGAGCCCCATGGTGAGGATGATGAAGGGGCAGGTGAGAAAGAGGAGCAGGGGACGAACGACGGCGTTCAGGAGGCCCAGCACGACGGCCGCGCCCAGCGCGGGCAGCCAGCCATCCACGGCGATGCCCGGGACCAGGTGGGCCGTGGCCAGCACGGCCAGCATGGTGAGCAGCGACCGGAGCAGAAATCCACGCATGCCGTCTCCTCGCGGTTCGGTGACCCACCATTCTGGCACAGGCTGCTCAAAAAGGTCCAGATGCAAGGCGGCGCGCGATGCGCCGAGTGAGGCGTACTGGGATGTACGCCGCAGCGAGCGCGCGAGCGCGCCAACGCCGCAGATGGGCCTTTTTCAGCAGCCTGCTAGGTAACAGGGATGGGACGCGAGGAGGGTTACGACGACCTGCTGGACCAGGCCTGGGACGCCCTCGACGAGGGGCGGCCCGAGGCCGCGCTCAGGCTCTGCGACCGGGCCATGCGCCTGGATGCGGCGGCCCCGGATGCCTACTACGTGCGGGGCCGCGCCCTCATGGACCTGGGGCGCGACGAGGAGGCGGTGAAGCAGTTCGACCGCTGCCTGAAGCAGGACGGGGACTACTACGAAGCGATGCTGGCCAAGGCGGCCGCCCTGCTGGAGGCGGGCGAGGACCCCGAGCAGGCGGTGGTCCTGTGCGATCGGGCCCTGGCGTGCGACCCCGACGCGGAGTACGAGACGTGGGCCTACGAGCTGAAGGTGGACGCCCTGCTGGCCGCCGGCCGGCTGGATCAGGCCCTCCGCACCGCCGAGCGGGGCGTGCGCGCGGCGCCGGAGCGGGCGCCCCTGCACGCCCGCCGCGCCTCGGCGCTCTACGAGATGGGCCGCTTCCGGGAGGCGGAGGAGCCCATCGAGGAGGCCCTGCGGCGGGATCCGGATGACGCCTTCGCGCTGCACCTGCGGGCCCGCATCCGCCAGCGCCTGGGGCGGGCCGAAGCGGCGGAGCGGGACTTCCGGCGGGCCGCCCAGCTTGCGCCGGAGGAGTACCGGGTGCCCTTCCGGCTGGGCGGCCGTGACTTCGAGGCGCTCATCGCGGAGGCGCTGCGGGAGATCCCGCTGCCGTTCCGCGCCCTGCTGGACAAGTGGAACGGCCAGGTCTCCGCCATGGATTTCCCCTCGCCGGAGATGATCCGGGAGGGGTTGAGCCCGGACATCCTGGGCGTGTACCAGGGGGTGACCGATTACGAGCGGGACCGCGGCCTGTTCCCCGACAAGATCATCCTCTTCCAGCGCACGCTGGAGAACATCTGCGGGAGCCGGGACGAGCTGCGCCGCGAGATCCGGGATACCGTGCGCCACGAGGTGGGCCACCACTTCGGTCTCTCGGAGGAGGAGCTGGCCCAGATCGAATACGGCAGCCGCAACGGAAACTGATCCGGGGCCGGCCGCGCCGGCCCCGGGAGTCCTGAGTCCTTCGTCCCGGGTTCTGAGTCTCAGGGCGTGTTTCTCAGAGCCAGGCGACTGGATAGCGGCGACCATCCGTGGCCGTGAACCTCTACGTGACCGCCAACCTGGCCAAGATCTCCCTGGAGCGGATCTCCCGCGCCGTGCTCCCGTTCATCGTGGCCACGGTGGTCGCCCTCGCGATCATCATCTATTGGACGAGCCTCTCCACCTGGCTGCCCCGCCTTTTCAAGCTGGGCTAGGGTCCAGAGGCCCTTCCTCCGTCTCATGAGGAAAGTCATGTTCCATCTCCGTGCCCGAATGGTAGTGTGCAGGGCCTGTCACCGCCTGCCGTCGAGGGCCCGGGGGCACCGGTACCGCCGCCCGTAGCGAAGAAAAGGAGGGGGACCGTGGTGCGCATCTTCACGCGGCAAGAGATCGTGGAACGGCTCCGGAAGGAGGTTGCGGCGGGGCGGGCGCTGTTCGATGCCCTGGTGGGCAGCGGCATCACGGCCAAGTTCGCCGAGGCCGGTGGGGCGGACCTCATCACCACCTTCATCCTGGCTTACTACCGCATGCAGGGGCTCAGCTCCATGGCCGGCTACCTCCCCATCGGGGACGCCAACGCCATGGTGCTGGACCTGGGCGAGCGGGCCATCCTGCCGGCCGTGCGCGACACGCCGGTGCTCGCCGGCCTGCTGGGCGCGGACCCCACGCGCGACATGGCGCGCCACCTGGATAAGGTAGCCGCCGTCGGCTTCTCCGGCGTGATGAACTGCCCCACCCTGGCCCTCATCGACGGGAAGTTCCGGCGCGACCTGGAAGAGACCGGCATGACCTACCGGAAGGAGGTGGAGATGATCCGCCTGGCCCACGCCCGCGGCATGTTCACCAAGGCCTTCTCCACCACCGTGGAGGAGGCCCTGATGATGGTGGAGGCCGGGGCGGACAACGTGATCGCCCACCTGGGCAATTCCAGCGGCGGGTCCATCGGATCGCGGGGCGTGGTGGGGCTGGAGGAGGGGGCCGAGCGGATCGCAGCCATCTGCCGGGCGGTGAAGCGGGCGAACCCGGCCACGTTCACCACCTGCCATGGGGGGGCCCTGGAGACGCCGGGGCAGGTGCGGGAGGTTCTGGCTCGCGTGCCCGAGCTGGATGGCTACGTGGGCGGGTCCAGCGCCGAGCGCTTCCCCGTCGAGGAGAGCGTGACGGCCGCGGCCCGGGGCTTCAAGGCCATCGCGCGGAAAGGGTAGCAGGCCGCTGAAAAAGGCCCACCTGCGGCGTTGGCGCGCTCGGGCACTCACTGCGGCGTACCCGGCGTACGCCTCATTCGGCCCATCGCGTGCCGCCTTGCATCTGGACCTTTTTGAGCAGCCTGCACGTGAGGCGATCAGGAGAGGAACCGTGTAGCCGGGAGGGAGTGGCGGTGGGAAGTGGGCGGCCTGTCGTCCTGCTGCTGGGGATGTTGGACAGCAAGGGTCCCGCCCTCCGCTTCGTGCGCGACCGGCTGCGCGAGCACGGGGTGGAGGCGGTGCTGGTGGACGCCAGCTACCGCCCGCACGCCGAGCCGGGGGCGGACGTGCCCAACGCGGACGTGGCGCGGGCGGCGGGCACGGACCTGGCGGCCGTGGCCGCGCTGGACCGGAACGGCGCAGCCGCCCCCATGGCCCGGGGGGCGGCGGCCGTGGCCGCGGAGCACTTCGGGCGCGGCCGGTGCCACGGCGTGCTGGCCCTGGGCGGCGCCAACGGCACGCTCCTGGCGTCCGCAGCCATGGCCGGCCTGCCGGTTGGTCTGCCAAAGCTGGTGGTCTCGGCCGTGGGCCTGGCGGGGGCCGAGAGGTTCGTGGCCGCGCCGGACGTGGCCGTCTTCCCCGCCGTGGGCGATATCCGGCTGAACCGCATCACGGCCCGGGTGTTCGAGAACGCCGCCGCCTCCATGGCCGGGATGGCCCGCGCCTACGCGGCGCGCCGGGAGCCCGCCGCCGGCGCGCGCCGGCCCCTGGTGGGCCTCACCGTGTTCGGCGTCACGGACGCCGCCGCCCGGCGGGCCGCGGCGCGCCTGGAAGGCGCCGGCTTCGAGGTGATCGAGTTCCACGCCAACGGCGCCGGCGGGCGCACGCTGGAGGCCCTGGCGGGGCGCGGCGAACTGGACGCCGTGCTGGACCTGACCACGACGGAACTGATGGACGAGGTGGCGGGGGGCGTGTGGTCCGCCGGGCCGGCCCGCCTGGAGGCGGCGGGGGCCGCGGGGATCCCCCAGGTGGTGGTGCCCGGCGCCGTGGACGTGGTGAACCTCTGGGCGGACGCCGTGCGCCCGGAGCACCGCGGCCGCGGCCTCTACCGCTACAACGTCTCCAACCTGCTCATGCGGTCCAACCCCGAGGAGAACCGCCGGCTGGGCGCGCTGGTGGCGCGCAAGGTGGCGGCCGCCCGCGGGCCGGTGCGCGTGCTGGTGCCGCGCCGCGGGTTCTCGCGCCTGGACGGGCCGGAGGGGCCGGCCACCCACGATGCGGCCGGCGCGCCCCGCGGCCCCTGGAACGATCGGGAGGCGAACGCCGCCTTCTGCGAGGCGCTGCGGGCCGCGCTGCCGCCCGGCCGCGTGGAGGAAGTGGACCTGCATATCCTGGACCCCGCCTTCGCCGATCTGGCCGCCGACGCCATGATCTCCCTCCTGCGCTCCCGACCCGGTCCCGATACGCTCGCACCGGCCTGAACAATTCGTGAATCCGCATGACACCCTCACCCCCGCCCTCTTCCTCAACGAGGGAGGGGGGCAGCTTCGATTCCCTCGTCCCCAGCGGGGGAGAGGGGTGGGGTGAGGGGGCAGGCGGAGCGCTGGACGCGGTCTTGTGGTACGCCGGGGGAGGCTCGATCAGCCCGGCGGGGCGCCCTCCGGGCGAACATCCAGGAGGGTGAGCGCCCAGACCCCCGCCGCCTCATCGTGGCGCAGGATCGCAGTCGCCCCGTCATCGGTCCGCAGCTTCACGTAGCGATAGCCCGCGCCGTGCCACCGGTCCAGTACGGCGGCCACGCGCCACACCCGCCCCCGCAGGCGGAAGGCCGCCGGCTCCGGCCCCCACGGGCCCGGCCCGGCCTCGATCTCGACGCGGAACGCCTCCACCTCGCCCCCCGCCGGTGAACCCTCTGAGCCCTGTATTCGTTCCACGTATTGCCCCCGTTCTCGTGCCGGTGCCCGTGCCCGAATGCTGGCCGAGCGCCCGCGGGAGAGAGTACCACGGATTGCCCCCGACAGCCTCTCCGCCCCCGCGCTTCCTCGATGCGCGCAATCGCCGAGGCATGACCCGCCGAACCGCCGAGCCGCCGAACGCCCTTGCTTCCAGCGATCCGAACGTCCTTGCGTTCGGCTGCCGGCGTGGCTAGACTCCGGGGCATGAAGCACATCATCGTGGGCACGGCCGGCCACATCGACCACGGGAAGACCACACTGGTGCGGGCGCTCACCGGGATCGATACGGACCGGCTCAAGGAGGAAAAGGAACGGGGCATCTCCATCGAGCTGGGCTTCGCCTACCTCAAGCCCTCCGAGGACCTGAGCCTGGGCATCGTGGACGTGCCGGGCCACGAGCGGTTCATCAAGACCATGCTGGCGGGCGTGGGCGGCATCGATCTGGTGGTGCTGGTGATCGCGGCGGACGAGGGGATCATGCCGCAGACCCGCGAGCACCTGCACATCTGCCAGCTCCTGCACATCAAGCGCGGCCTGGTGGCCCTCACCAAGGCGGACCTGGTGGAGCCGGACTGGCTGGAGATGGTGCGGGGCGAGGTGGCGGCCTTCCTGCAGGGTACCTTCCTGGCCGGCTGCCCCATCGTGCCGGTCTCGGCCACCACGGGGCGCGGCCTGAAGGAACTGACGGAGGCCCTGGCGGCCCTGGCGGCGGAGGTGGAGCCGAAACGCACCGAGGGCGTCTTCCGCCTGCCCATCGACCGCGTCTTCACCATGAAGGGATTCGGGACCGTCGTCACCGGCACGGTGCTGGCCGGGACGCTCAAGGTGGGTGAGGAGGTGGTGGTGCTCCCCGGGGGGCACCGCTCGCGCGTGCGGCGGCTGCAGGTGCACGGGGCCAACGTGGAGGCGGCCCTGGCGGGGCAGCGCACGGCCGTGAACCTCCCGGGCATCGAGGTGGCCCAGATCGAGCGGGGGGACGTGCTGGCCCGGCCGGACACCGTGCAGGCCGGCCTGGCCATGGACGCCACGCTGAGCCTCCTGCCCGACGCGCCGCGCCCCCTGGCCAACCGGGCGCGGGTGCGGTTCCACCTGGGCACCAGCGAGGTGCTGGCCCGCGTGACGCTCTTGGACCGGGATGAGCTGGCCCCCGGAGGGGAAGCCTACGTCCACTTCCGCCTGGAGTCGCCGGCGGCCGCCCTGCCGCGGGACCGGTACGTGATCCGCAGCTACTCCCCCATGATCACCATCGGCGGCGGCGCCATCCTGGATCCGAGCCCGCCCCAGCGCCGCCGCCCGCGGGAGCGGATCCTGGAGACCCTGAAGGTCCTGGAAAAGGGGTCGCCCGCCGAGCAGGTGGAGCGCCTGCTCCTCAACGCCGGCCCCGTGCCGGCCACGGCGGAGGGCCTGCGCGCCGCCGCGGACCTGGACCGGGCCGCGGTGGAGTCGGCCCTGGAGGCCCTGCGCAAAACAGGTGCCGCCGTGCCGCTGGGCGCCAGGGGCACCGGGTTCCTGCACCGGGACGTGGCCCAGCGCCTGGAGGAGACGGTGACGCGCCTCCTGGCCGACTTCCACAAGCGGGAGCCGCTGAAGGACGGCCTGGCCAAGGAGGAGATCCGCAGCAAGCTTCCGCCGCAGCTCCCGCCGGCCGCCTTCGCGTGGCTCCTGGGCTGGCTGGGGGAACGGCAGGCCATCGCCGTGGAGAAGGACAAGGTCCGCCTCTTCGCCCACCGGCCCACGCTCTCCGCGGCGGACGAGGCGGTGCGCGAGAAGCTGGAGCGGGCGTACCGCGAGGCCGGCGTCCAGCCCCCGGCGCAGGCGGAGGCCCTGGCCGCGGTGGGGGGCGACCGGAAGCTGGCCCAGGCCGTGTTCCGGCGCGTGGTGGACGACGGGGTGCTGGTGCGCATGGGCGGGGACCTCTACGTGCACCGCGAGGCGTACGACCGCATGCGGACGACGCTGGGGGAGTTCCTGAAGGCCAACGGCAGGATCTCCGTGCCCGGCTTCAAGGACCTGCTGGGGATCTCCCGCAAGTACGCCATCCCGTTCCTGGAGCACTTCGACGAGGTGCGGCTGACGCGGCGGCAGGGAGACGAGCGCGTGCTCCACGGCTAACGAGCAAATCCCCCCCATCCCCCCATTGCTACAAATCCCCCCGTCCCCCCTTTGCCAAAGGGGGCCGGATGAGGGATTTCCAAGAGGGGCGAGGTGAGAATTTCGCCTGGGTTACAGCTAACAGGATGCTGAAAAGCTCTCTTTTCCGCAGGCCGCTCAAAAGGGTCCAGATGCAAGGCGGCGCGCGATGCGCCGAGCGAGGCGTACTGGGCTGTACGTCGCAGCGAGCGCGCGAGCGCGCCAACGCCGCAGATGGGCCCTTTTCAGCGGCCTGCCGGGGGCGGCGCGGGGAATTCCGTTGACAGGAGGCCGCACCTAGAGGATGCTTGATTTGGGCTGCGCCGTGGCGGCGCCGTAGGAGGTGGTATGTTCGGTATAGGCATCCCCGAGCTGGTCCTGATCCTGGTGATCCTGCTCTTGCTCTTCGGGAGCAACCGGCTGGGCGACATCGGAAGCGGCCTGGGGAAAGCCATCCGCGGGTTCAAGGACTCCCTGGCGGGCAATGACGCCATCGACGTGACGCCGAAGAAGAATGGCGGGGCGGAGGAGCGGCCGACTGGGGAGAAGAAATAGCACCGTATTGGTGATTGAGGATTGAAGATTGAGGATTTAGGATTGAGGATTGAAGTTCCCAAATCACAAATCCACAATCCTCAATCGTCAATGGGGTTGGAGGTCGGCGTAGGCGGGGATGCCCCCCAGGCTCCCCGCTTTTTTTATCCCCCGCGCGATGGCGCGGGCCACCAGGTCCGCGGCGACGGTGCCGATGAGATTCAGGTCGCCCTCCGCCTGGCCGGTGGCCAGGGCGAACACCAGGTCGCCGTCGAAGGTGGTGTGGGCGGGGGAGACGGCGCGGGCGATGCCGTTCTGGGCCAGCGCGGCCAGCTTGGCGGCCTGGGCCTTGGTGAGGCGCGCGTTGGTGGCCACCACGGCCAGGGTGGTGCTCTCCGCGGCGTAGCCGGGGCGCAGGGCGCCGGCGCGCATGGCGGCTGCCGTGCCGGCCGGGCGCCCGTCCGGCCCGCGCAGGCCGGCCAGGATGCGCCCGGTCTCGGCGTCCAGCACGTCGCCGAAGGCGTTGACGGCGGCCAGGGCGCCCACCATCACGCCGCCCGGCAGGGCCTCGGCGGCGGTGCCCAGGCCGCCCTTCATGGCGTGGGCCATGCCGCGGAGCTTCCCCACCGTGGCCCCCGTGCCGGCGCCCACGCTGCCTTCGGCCACGGGCCCGGCGGCGGCGGCCTCGGCGGCGCGGCGGCCCATGGGGCGATCCGGCCGCACGTCGGCGCGGCCGATGCGCAGGTCGAAGAGGATGGCGGCGGGGACGATGGGCACGCGCGTCACGCCCACGTCGAACCCGACGCCGCGGGCCTCCAGGAACTCCATGGTGCCCCCCGCGGCGTCCAGGCCGAAGGCGGACCCGCCGGCCAGCACCACGGCGTGGCACTGGGGCACCAGATGCAGGGGATCCAGGGCGTCCAGCTCGCGGGTGCCGGAGGCGGACCCGCGCACGTCCGCCCCGCCCACGGCCCCGCCGTCGCAGAGGATCACGGTGCACCCCGTGATGGCCTCCAGGTCCGTGGCGTGGCCCACGCGGATGCCCGGCACGTCCGTGATGGCGTCATGCATCGGCGATCCTCCCCCGGCCGCGGCCAACCCGGCCGGGGGATTCTAGCCCACGGGCGCGGCGCCCGCAACGCCGCCCGGCAGCCGGCCGCCATCCGGACCGGCAACAGGTGGGAGACGCAAGCATGGATCTGATCGCCCGCTTCGATCGCGGCCCTCAGGAGGAGATCCGGGCCTCCCTGGTCAACCGGGACGGACAGACCTACCTGGAGCTGCGCGTGTGGAACAAACTGGGTGCGCGCGAGCAGGAACCGTTCCCCAGCGCCGAGGGCATCCGGGTGCCCTTGGCCCTCTTCGGGAAGCTGGCCCGCGCCATCCAGGCCGTCGAGGTGGCGCTGCGCCGCCGGAACCTGCTGCCGGGCGAGGCGCCCGAAGTCACGCAGATGGTGGGTGGCGCCCCCGCCGCCGTCCGCAAGCCGGCGGTGAGCGCCCCGCCCGCCGTGGCCGTGGGGGGGCAGCCGCTGGGGCGGACCGACCCTCGGGTGCAGGTGGACTGTCCGGTAGATTACGCGATCCGGTCGCGGCAGAAGCCGGCGCGGCCGGTGGTGCTGCGCCGCGGCCGAACCAAGGACATCAGCCGGAGCGGCGCGCAGGTGGTGCTGCCGGAGCGGGTCCCCATCCTCACGGCCCTGCAGTTGACCCTGTACCTACCGGTGGGGGACATCACGCTGCCGTGCGAGGTGGTGTGGGCGCTGCACCCGGCCGGCGGCGATATCGTCCGGGAGGGTTGCCGCCACGGGCTGCGTTTCACACAGGTGGGGGCTGCGGAGCACGGCCTCCTGGACCGCCTGGTGAACGAGACGACCCGGCAAGCCGGCGCCTCGCCTTCGTAGCCCCCCGCCAACGACGGTCCCGGAACCTGAGGCGTCGGGCCACTTCCGCGTCGTCCGCCTCACGCCTACCGCCTCACGCCTCACGCCCCCCGAGGTTTGCCTCCCAGCGGCCGTTCTGTTATTCTTGCTCTCCCACCTAGGATAGAGGAGGCGGATTGTGGC
>DASPOZ010000409.1:0-3227 GCA_035625755.1 Candidatus Sulfotelmatobacter sp. | reverse complement strand
GCCGAAGCTGGTGGGCGCGCGCGTGAAGCGGGTGGAGGACCGCCGCCTGCTCACCGGGCAGGGCCGCTATGTGGACGATCATCGCCCCGCCGGAACCCTCTATGCGGCCTTCCTGCGCAGCCCTCACGCGCACGCGCGCATCGTGCACGTGGACGCTGCCCCGGCCCTGGCCGCCCCCGGCGTGGTGGCCGTGCTGACGGGCGAGGAGATCGCCCGGTTGGCCAAGCCGCTGCGCGCCGCCTCCAAGATGCCCCACTACAAGGAGACGGCCATGCCGGCCCTGGCGGTGGGCAAGGTGCGCTACGTGGGCGAGCCGGTGGCCGTGGTGGTGGCCGAGAGCCGCTACGCGGCGGAGGATGCGCTGGACCGTATCGCCGTCCGGTACGAAACCTTTGCCCCCGTGACGGAGATGGAGGCGGCCCTGGCGAACGGCAGCCCCCTGGTGCACGACGAGGCGCGAACGAATCTAATCCTCCAGCGCGAGTTCGCCGTGGGGGACGTGGACGCGGCCCTGCGGGGCGCCGAGGTGGTGGTGCGCGAGCGCTTCCGATTCTACCGCCACGCCGGCGTGTGCATGGAGAACCGTGGCTGCCTGGCGGAATACGACGCGGGGGCGGAGCGCCTGAGCCTCCACTCCTCCACCCAGTGCCCCAACATCCTGCGCGACTGCCTGGCCGACCTGCTGGACCTGCCCGAGCACAGCGTCCGCGTGGTGGCGCCGGACGTGGGGGGCGGCTTCGGCGTGAAGACGCCGCTCTACCAGGAGGAGACCACGGCCTGCGTCCTGGCCAGGCGGGTGCGCCGCCCCATCAAGTGGGTGGAGGACCGGCGCGAGGACCTGCTCACCACCATCCACGCCTGGGACGAGATCCTGGACGTGGAGCTGGGCCTGAAGCGGGACGGCACCTTCGTGGGCCTGCGGGCCGCGGTGTACGTGGACGTGGGGGCCTACTCCATCTTTCCCTGGACGGCGGCCATCGAGCCCGTGCAGTGCATTAGCTTCCTGCCCGGCCCCTACGTCATCCCGAACTACCGGGGCCGCACCCACGGCATCGCCACCAACAAGTGCCCCATGGGCCCGTACCGCGGCGTGGCCCGCCCCGTCTCCACCTTCGCCATGGAGGGCATGGTGGACCGGGCCGCCCGCAGGATCGGCATGGACCCCACGGAGCTACGGCTCAAGAATTACATCCGCGCCTTCCCCTACAAGTCGCCCTCGGGCGTGGTGTGGGACAGCGGGAGCTTCGCCGAATCCATGCTCAAGGCCAAGGAGGCGCTGGACTACGGGGCCCTGCGCGCCGAGCAGGAGCGCCTGCGCGCCCAGGGGCGCTACGTGGGCATCGGCATCGCCTCCTACGTGGAGCTGACGGGCGTGGGCTCCGCCATCCCGGTGGCGCCGGGCATGGCCATCACCACCGGCATGGAGGCGGCCACCGTGCGCGTGGACCCCTCGGGGAAGGTGACGGCCCTCTTCGGCATCGCCTCCCACGGCCAGAGCCTGGAGACGACGCTGGCCCAGGTGGTGGCCGGCGAGCTGGGCGTGCCCTTCGAGGACGTGAAGGTGCTCCACGGCGACACGGCCGTGAGCCCCTACGGCACCGGCACGTACGCCAGCCGCAGCGCCGTGATCGGCGGCGGCGCCGGCATCCTGGCCGGCCGCGCCGTGCGGGAGAAGGCGCTGGCCATCGCCGGCCACATGCTGGAAGCCAACGTGGAGGACCTGGACCTGCGCGACGGAAAGATCTACGTGAAGGGCGTGCCCCAGCCCGCGCTGACCCTGCGGGATGTGGCCAAGTCCGCCTATTACGGCGTGAAGCACATCCCCCGCGACATGGAGCCGGGCCTGGAGTCCACCCGGTTCTACGACCCCTATTTCGGCACCACCTCCAACGCCACCCACGCCGCCGTGGTGGAGGTGGACCCGGAGACCGGCCGCGTGGAGATCCGAAAGTTCGTGGTGATCGAGGACTGCGGGGTCGTCATCAACCCCATGGTGGTGGAGGGGCAGGCCCACGGCGGCGTGGCCCAGGGGATCGGCGCGGCCCTGCTGGAGGAGCTGGTGTACGACGATGAGGGCCAGCTCCTCACCGGCACGTTGATGGACTACGTCATCCCCAGCGCCTCCGAGATACCCTCCATCGAGGTGGTGCATCTAGAGACGCCCTCGCCCACGGCCCTGGGCGGCTTCAAGGGCATGGGCGAGGGGGGGACCATCGGGGCCCCGGGGGCCCTGGCCAACGCCGTGGCGGACGCCCTGGCCCCCTTCGCCGTGGAGATCACCGAGATGCCTATGACCCCCGAGCGCATCCTCCGCCTGGTGCACGCCGCTCGGTCCCGGCGTTGAGGCCGAAGCCACCTGCGAGACTCCGCGCTCCCCGCCAGCGCCCGCTACCGCCCACCGCTCGCGTCCACCCCCAGACAGTTCACGCCTGACCCCGCCTCACATTTCCGCATTTCGGGTATTCCCGAAATATCGAACCAACCTTCCAGGCCCATGTTCGGCCGCCAGGAAGTGCGGGCGTCTCCGCCGCCGGCGCGCCGGCCTCCGCAAGGCGTGCCGGGGGCGGGATGAAGGCGCAAAGCCTCGGGGGGCGACGCAGAGGATGGGCAAAGTTCCCCATCAGTCCGGGACGCGAGCCGATGCCCGGACGAGTGCGTTCAGCCCACCCAGAAGGCGCCGAGTCTCCGGGGCATGTTTGATCCAATAGCGCGCGTTCCGCCCCTTCCGATCATACCGCACCAGGTCCGAAGCGCGCAGCGTGGCCAGGTGACCGCTCACTGTTTGGATGCGGCGCCGGACCACGCCGGCGATGGCCGAGGGGCTCATGGGTCCCCCCTCGTCCAGCGCGCGGACGATGGCGTACACCACGGGATTGCCGAGCACCCGGCAGATCCTCGATTCGCGGTACCGGGACTCCATCATCCTGTTCCCTCCGTTACGACATTTCGGGTATTCCCGAAATTCGGAAATGTCATGGACCGGAAGCCCCGGGCCCCACTCGGTTGAACCAGGTGACGCCGCCCCGTCAGCGCTGCCAGGCAGGAGGCCCCGCGTGCGGCGAGAGCCAGGGGCAGGGACGCCGAGTGACGCCGAGAAGGGCGGGGACGCCGGCGCAGGGGATCCGGTCGAGGCAGTGGCGCCGGCAGAGGGCGGCGGCGCGCTTGTTGCCCTCGATCACCGTGAAAGGGCCTTCCACGCGGCGCCCCAGCAGGACCAGCGGGCCGGC
>DASPOZ010000408.1:0-4007 GCA_035625755.1 Candidatus Sulfotelmatobacter sp. | reverse complement strand
AGCGAGCGTGCCAAAGCCTCATCTGCTCGCCGGACAGGCCGCTCACGATGGCCCAGGTGCCAAGCGGCGCTACCGACGCGCGCGCCAGCGCGCGTCCCGAATCCAACAGGAGCCCGGCCCCGGGCAGGCCGCTCAAAAAGGTCCAGATGCAAGGCGGCGTGCGAAGAGCCGAGTGAGGCGTACCCCGGGTACGCCGCAGCGAGTGCGCGAGCGCGCCAACGCCGCAGATGGGCCTTTTTCAGCGGCCTGCTACAGGCCGTTGACGTCCAGGATCAAGACCACGCTGCCGTCCCCGAGGATGGTCAGCCCGGCGAAGCCGCGCAACCCGCGCAAGGCCTTGCCCAGGGGCTTGACCAGGACGTCCCGAACCCCCAGGATCTCGTCCACCACCATCCCCACGTCTCGCCCGTGGACCTCGGTGAGGACCGCGTAGAGCGGTCCCGTGCGGTCGCCCGCCCCGTCCTGGCGGGGCGCGCCGCCGTTGGGCGGGCAACCCAGGGCCCGGCCCAGGCGCAGCAGGGGGACCAATTCCCCGTCGAGGCCCACCACCTCCTGCCCCTGCGCCCGCTGGATGTCGCCCTCGTCCACCTCGATGGTGGTGCCCACCTGGTACATGGGGACGGCGTAGCGCTCCGAGCCCACCCGCACCAGCAGCACGGAGATCACGGCCAGGCTCAGGGGCAGTTTCAAGGTGAAGGTGCTGCCCTCCCCGGGGACCGACTCGATGAGGAGGCTGCCGTGCAGCCCTTCGATGATGGTCTTGACCACGTCCATGCCCACGCCCCGGCCCGAGACGTCGGTCACTCGATCCGCCGTGCTGAACCCGGGGCGCGTGATGAGCTCCAGCGCCTCGACGTCCGACAGGGCGGCGGCCTGCTCCGCCGTGAGGAGACCCTTTCCCACGGCCGCCCGGCGAAGGTGATCCGGGTCCATGCCGCGCCCATCGTCCTCGAACTGCAGGAAGACGCTCTCGCCCTCCTCGGCCGCGCGCAGCGTCAGGCGGCCGGCCCGGGACTTCCCCAGGCGCTCCCGCTCCTCGGGGGGCTCGATGCCGTGGTCCACGGCGTTGCGCAGGATGTGGACCAGGGGATCGCCCAGGTGGTCCAGGATGGACCGGTCCATCTCGATCTCCTTCCCGATCAGCCGGAAGTCCACCTCCTTTCCGCTCTTGTGCGCCAGGTCGCGCACGGCGCGGGGGAACCGGTCCGCGATCACCTCGAAAGGCATCATCCGCAGCTTCAGGGCCTGCCGCTGCAGCGATCCCACCAGCCGCTCGACCTGTCCCACGGCGTCCCGCAGGCCGGAGGAGGTGGCGTCCCGACTCTCCTCCAGGAGGCTGCCCTTGGCCGTGATCAGCTCGCCCACGTGATCCAGCAGTTGGTCCAGCAGGCGGGTATCCACCCGGACCATCTGCTGTTCCGCGCGCCTCACGCCGGCGGCCGGGGGCGCCGGCGCCGCCTGGACGGTGGGGACCTCGGGGCCGGGCTGGGCGGGCGCGGGGACGGCGGGCGGCCCCATGGGAAGGGCGGGCTCCTCCACCAGGCCGAGGCCCGGCTCGCCGCCGGCCGCCGCCACCACCTCCAGGTCCGCCGCCGCGCGGGCCGGGGGGCGGGCGGCCGGCTCCCCGCCTTCCAGCGCCTCCAGGAGGACGTTCGCCACATCGGGCCATCCGCTCACCTCGCGATGGATGGCGCCCGGCGTCCGCTGCGAGGCCAGCAGGACGGCCAGCGACCCTTCGAACTCGCCGGCCTGCACCTGATCCAGCGTGGGCCGGGAGATCAGGATCGTGCCCAGGTCCCCCAGCTTGCGCAATGTGACGTAGGCGCGGGCGGCGGGCATGGGGGCATCCGGCGCGATGTCCACCAGCAGGGCCAGGGCCGGGCCGCTGCCGGCGAAGACCTCGGGCGGCGCCTCGGCCAGCAACTCCACCAGGCGGCTGCGCTCGTCCGCCTCCCCGGCCGGCGGCGGCGGCGCGGGCCGCCCCGGGGCCACCAGCTTCTGGAGGAAGGCGGTCACATCCACCGACGGCGCGCCCCGCTCCCGGATCTCGTGCACGGCCTGGCGAAGGATATCCACGCCCTCGAAGAGCAGCTCCAGCGCCTCGCCCCCGATGTGCGTGCGGCCCTGACGGCATTGGTCCAGGAAGTCCTCGAGGCGGTGGGCCACCCGGGCCACCCCCTCGTACCCCATGGAGGCGGACATGCCCTTCATGGAGTGGGCCTCGCGGAAGAGCGCCGCGATGGCGCCGGCATCGTCCGAGGCGCGCTCCAGCGCGAGCAGCAGGTCGTCCATGCGCTGCAGGTGCTCCTGCGACTCGCTGACAAAGATCCCGACGTACTTGGACATGTCCATGGGCGTTCCCTCGGGATCGACCGGCTCAGGGCCCCGGCCGGCGGGCCGGCAGGGGCGCGGACGGGGGGCGGATGTGTTGCACCACCGGCCGGGACGCCGCGGTCATCGGGGGCCCCCCACATCGCCCGCCGGCGGCCCCGGCGGCGCAGCATGCTCGTCCAGGCCGAGGACGCTCTGGGCCACCTTCAGCACCCGGCCCGGCTGGAACGGTTTCACGATGAAATCCTTGGCCCCGATCTGGATGGCCTCGGCGATGAGCGCCTCCTGGCCCAGGGCGCTGCACATCACGACGCGCGCGCCCGGATCGAAACGCAGGATCTCCCGCAGGGCGGCGAGGCCGTCCATCTTGGGCATCACGATGTCCAGGGTGGTCAGGTCCGGGCGGAGCTCGCGGTAGAGCCGCACGCCCTCCTCGCCGTCCTCGGCCTCTCCCGCCACCACGAAGGAGGTGCGGGCGAAGATGTCCCGCATCATGCTGCGCATGAAGATCGCGTCGTCCACCACCAGGACGCGGACGCTCATACCGCCTCTCCCACGCCGCCGCTCGCCACCCCGGGCAGCGCCGGCGCCAGCAGGCGTATCGGGTCCAGCAACGTCGCCACGTGGCCTCCCACCTCCACCAACTCGCGGCCCTCCGCCCCGCCGGGCCCGTCGGCACCGGGGCCCCCGGCCGCCCGGGGGGCCTCCATCTCGACCACCTGATCGATCCGCTCCGCCAGGAGCCCCACGGACAGGTCCTGGTCCCCCAGGTCCAGCAAAACCATTTGGGGGGCGTCCGGACCGCCCCCCGGGAGGTGCAGGCAGCGGGGCAGGTCCACCAGGACCACCGGCCGGCCCCGCAGGTTCATCACGCCGAGCACCTGCGACGGCGCCCGCGGCACCCGCGTGATGGCGCTCCGCGCGCACACCTCGCGCACCCGTTCCAGCGGCAGGGCGAAGGACTCGCCGGCCGCCCGGAAGAGGAGGACCTTCCGGCGGCGGCGCTGCACGGGTGGGCCCTCCGGATCCCCCGCCGCCCCGCCGCCTGCCGGCGCCCCGGCCCGGGCGGGAAGCCCCGTCGTCTCCTCCATCCCAGGTCCCCCGTCCCCGTGAGACACGCGGGCGCCAACCCCCGTCCGGGCGCTGGACGCCGTGCGTTCTGCATCATGCGGGCTAGGAGTCCGTCCAAGTTACCTGAGTACGGCACTCCGGCCGTACTTACGGAGTGCGGCCGGCCACCCCTGGCTTCCGTGCTCGGGGCTGCGCAACCCCTTCATTTATTGAGGCCACCCCCGCGAGAGGCGGGGGCCCCGGCCCATCGAATGGGCGCAACCGTCCCGCGTCCCCGCGCGGCGGGACGCGATGGGCTCGCCCCTACGGGCGGGACCCAGGGGTGGCCGGCCGCGTTACTCCGGCGGACTCCCAGCAGGATGCTGAAAAACTCCCTTTTGCCCAGGCTGCTCAAAAAGGTCCAGATGCAAGGCGGCGCGCGAGGCGGGGCGCGAGGCGTACTTCGTCCGTACGTCGCAGCGCCGCGCGAGCGCCCCAACGCCCCACCCGCTGCCGCCAAGGCGGCGGGGGGAGATATTGGGCCTTTTTCAGCAGCCTGCTAGGGCTGGGCCGCCGGCGCGTCCACCCGGAAGCGGGCCACCAGATTGCGCAGCTTGTCGGCCATG
>DASPOZ010000407.1:0-5414 GCA_035625755.1 Candidatus Sulfotelmatobacter sp. | reverse complement strand
GCGGGAACTGGGAGGCCATCCTCTTCGGCCTGGGCCTCGGCATCCCCATCATCATGTTCTGCGCCGGCATCATCGCCATGCTCATGGACCGCTATCCCATCCTGCAGGACATCGGGGCCGGCATCCTGGGCTGGACCGGCGGCGAGATGATCGTGGCCGACGCGTGGATCAAGGTGTGGTTGGGGGGCCAGCTGGCATGGCTGAGATGGGTGCTCCCGGCCTTCTGCGCGGTGGGCGTCATCGCCCTCGGGAAGGTGCTGGCCCGGCTCCAGGGGCAGGCCGCCCCCGAGGCGGAGAAGAAGGAGCAGGCCCCGGCCCCGCACCCGTGACCGGGTCCGTTGCGGCACACCGTGCCCCCCGCTCCGCTCGGATCCGGGGGGCGTCGTGTTTTCCGGCCCGCGGCGACCTCTCGGTTGGCGCCGGGCGCCGTCTGGCGGTGGCCTGGCGTGCGGGGCCCCGCCCGCAAGTGTCCCGTGCGCCAAGCCTTAGAGAAGGGCCAGAAAGGTTCCCGCACCCCATTTCACACAAGAGCGGAAAAGGGACGCGTGTGTCTGGGGAGGCGCCGAACGGCCCTGGCGGGGGCGGTGGGCGACGAGAAAGAACGCGCGGCCCGGCCGCCGGAGGCGCTGCCCCTCGGTAAGGTTGAGGTGGCGGAGCGCCGCCGGCGGGCGGGGGCGTTGCGGTATGCTGCGGCTTAGCGGTGCCTGGCGACGTCGTGGCGGCGGTCGCGGCGATCCTGGCGCCGGTCGTGCCGATCCTGGCGCCGGTCCTGCCGGTCCTGCCGGCGGTCGCGACGATCACTCCGCAGATCCTTCCGGTCGGCCTGGACCGCCGAGGTGTTGCCGGCCGCCCTGTCCTGCCGGAGCTGCTGGCGATCCTGGCGGATGTCCCGGTTATCCTGGCGGATGTCCCGGTTATCGCGCCGGATGTCGCGCGTGTCCTGCCGGATATCTCGCGTGTCCTGCCGCACGTCCTGCGCGCCGGCCACCGGGGCCCACAGGGCCACCAGCAAGGCACCACCCACTGCGAAACCTGCCCATCGACTCATCCCGATCCTCCTTGTTTGGGTTGCTGAGCGATCACGTCCTTTAGACAGCGGTCCAAGGCATACGTTGAGTGACCGGTTCGCCAGCACCTCAAAAGCATCGTGGGGATGATTTGCAAACGCAGGACCGTGCGGGTCGAAGCGCCTGCGGACATCGCCATAACGGAGGGTTAGGACCAGCGCCGGGTTTGTGGTAAGACCACGCCCGTGCGCCGGAGGGTGGCGGAAGGAGCGGCGGGCGGGCCCGGGCAAGACGCCTTTGAAGTTGACCCCGTCGCGGCCGAACCGATATCATCCATTGTGGCGAGCGCCTAGGAGGACCCTGAAAGAATCTCTTTTCCGCAGGCTGCTCAAAAAGGCCCAGGTGCAAGGCGGCGCGCGCAGCGCGGGGTACCCACGTGAGTGGGTCGGAGGCGTACTGGGTCCGTACGTCGCAGCGCCGCGCGAGCGCGCCAACGCCCCACCCGCTGCCGCCGGGGCAGCGGGGAGAGACGTTGGGCCTTTTTCAGCAGCCTGCTCAGTCGAGCGAGGTCTGCGTGAGCGATCGGGAATACCCGGGGCGGCCCATCCTTGCCGTGGGGACCATCGTGGTCCGCAACGGGTGTGTGCTGGTGGCGCGGCGCGGGAGGGCCCCCAGCCGGGGGAAGTGGAGTGTGCCGGGCGGCGCGGTGGACGTGGGGGAGTCTCTGGAGGATGCCGCGCGCCGCGAGATCCGCGAAGAGTGCGGCATCGAGGTGGAACTGACGGACACGCTGGAGGTGATCCAGCGCATCACGCGGGACGATGCCCAGCGTATACGTTTCCACTACGTCATCGTGGACTTCGTGGCGCGCTGGCTCTCGGGCGAACCGATGCCCTCGGAGGAAGCCTCCGAGGTCCGCTGGGTCCGCCCCGAGGACCTGGACGGGCTGGACATGACGGCCGGCACCGCGGACGTGATCCGCCGCCTGCTCCGCAAATCCGGCCTCGCCGCTCGTTGACTCGGGACGTTGGACTCAGGACTCGGGACCGGCAAAGATGTGGCTCATCGTCGACGGCTATAACTTGATTCGCCGGCTCCCCGAATTGAGGGAGCGCGAGGCTGAAAGCCTGGAGGCGGGCCGGACTGCGCTGGTGAGTCTGCTGGCCGCCTACCGCCGCTCGCGGGGCCACCACCGGATCACGGTGGTCTTCGACGGGCAGGGTGGCCCGCCCGGCCCCTCCGGCGGCCAGCGGATGGCCGGGATCGATGTCCGCTTCTCGCGGCCCGGCGAGACGGCGGACCGGGTGATCGCACGCCTAGCACAGGAGGGCCGCAGCGGGGCCCTGGTGATCTCTTCGGACCGGGAGGTCGGGCGGCTGGCCAGCGCGGCCGGGGCCGCAGCCGCCTCGTGCGAGGAGTTCGCCGCCCGCCTGGAGGCCGCCGCCGTCGCCGACGTCAAGGGCGGCGAGGAAGAAGACGCCGACGACCGGCCGGCCGGGAAGAAGGGGACGGCCCGGCGTCTGCCCAAGGCCGAGCGGCGCCGCGCCGCCGCCCTCAAGCGCCTGTAGCAGGCTGCTGAAAAAGGCCCATCTGCGGCGTTGGCGCGCTCGCGCACTCCCTGCGGCGTACCCGGCGTACGCCTCAGTCGGCGCAGCGCGCGCCGCCTTGCACCTGGACCTTATTGAGCAGCCTGCGCAACAGGTGGTTCTTCAGCAACCTGCCCATCGGGTTGTTGATTTGCGATTTGTGACTCGGGACGTTGGACTCGGGACGCGGGACTCTCCGAGCGAGGGGGCGAGCGAAGGAGCATGAAGCGAATCGACCTGCGGAGCGACACGGTGACCACCCCCACGCCGGCCATGCGGGCCGCCATGGCCTCGGCCGAGGTGGGTGACGACGTGTACGGCGAGGACCCCACGGTGAACCGGCTGGAGGCCGCGGCCGCGGCGCGCTTCGGCAAGGAGGCCGGCCTTTTCGTCGCCTCCGGCACCATGGGAAACCTCACGGCCCTGCTGGCCCAGACCGCGCGGGGGGACGAGGTGATCCTCGACGAGGCGTCCCACATCTTCAACTACGAGGTGGCGGGCATGGCCGTGGTCGGCGCCGTGATGCCGCGGACGCTCCGCGGCCACTACGGCATCCTGGATCCCGAGCAGGTCCGGGCCGCCATCCGCCCGCCCAACATCCACACGCCCCGCACCGGCTGCATCGCGGTGGAGAGCACGCACAACCGCGGGGGCGGCACCTGCTACCCCCTGGACGTCCTGGGCGAGATCGGCCGCATCGGCCGCGACCACGGCATCGCCGTCCACCTGGACGGCGCGCGCATCTTCAACGCCAGCGTGGCCTCCGGCGTGCCCGTGGAGGACTTCGCCGCCCACGCCGACACGGTGCAGTTCTGCTTCTCCAAGGGGCTGGCGGCACCGGTGGGATCGATGCTGGTGGGTCCCCGCGCCGTCATCGACCGGGCGCGGAAGTACCGGAAGATGCTGGGGGGCGGGATGCGACAGGCCGGCATCCTCGCGGCGGCCGCCCTGCTGGCCCTGGAGGCCATGGTGGACCGCCTGGCCGAGGATCACGCCAACGCGCGGCTCCTGGCGGAGGGGCTGGCCGAGTTCCCGGGGATCGAGATCGACCTGAAGCGCGTGCAGACGAACATCGTGATCTTCGCCGTCCGTTCCCCACGGGCGGACGCGACCGCCTTCACCCGCGGCCTGGCCGCCCGCGGCGTGCTCGCCCACCAGATCTCGCCGGACTCCATCCGCCTCGTCACCCACAAGGACGTGAGCCGGGACGACATCGTGACCGCGCTGGCCGCCGCCCGCGAGATCCTCGCTCCCTAGCAGGCTGCTGAAAAAGGCCCAACGTCTCTCCCCGCTGCCTCGGCGGCAGCGGGTGGGGCGTTGGCGCGCTCGCGCGGCGCTGCGACGTACGGACCGAATACGTCTCGCACCCCGCATCGCACGCCGCCTTGCATCTGGACCTTTTTGAGCAGCCTGCGGAAGAGAGGGTTCTTCAGGATCTTGCTAAGGCCGAGTCACCGCCAAGGCGCCAAGGGCGCCAAGAAAGAAATACGCCGGTCGCCCTCCGGCGGCCGGCGTTCCCTTTTCCCTTGGCGGTTCGGTCGTTTCCGGCGGCGCGGGCCGCCGGGTCAGCGGACCACGTGGCGCAGCTCCTGCCCCGGCCGGAAGCGCGGCACGCGCATGGCCTTGATCTTGATCAGGTGGCCGGTGCGAGGGTCGCGACCGTTCCGCGCCGCGCGCCTCGCCACCAGGAACGTGCCGAAGCCCACCAGCGATACGCGCTCTCCCCGCTTCAGAGCGCCGCGGACTCCACCCATGAAACTGTTCAGCGCGGTCTCGGCCGCGCGCTTGGTGATCTTTGCCTCCCGCGCCATCTTGTCCACCAGTTGCTGTTTGGTCATGGCGGGGCCCTCCTTGAAGATGCCAGCGCCCACAAGCGGATGCGGAAGCATCCATGCTCTTATCAGAGGCCGCGAACGCGTGTCAAGCGCTGGCGAGCCCTCGGTCGTCAGCCGTCAGTCTGCGGTCCCGGCCCTTGCGGTCCTTGCTCCTGCGCGCGGCGACGGCGCGCGCGCCATGCGTCCAGCCGCTTCTTGATCTCGGCCTCCAGGCCGCGATCCGCGGGGCGGTAATAGATGCGGCCCCGGAGCCCGCCCGGCAGGAACTCCTGGGTCACGAAGGCGTCCTCGAAGTCGTGCGCGTACTCGTACCCCACCCCGTAGCCAAGGTCACGCATGAGCGGCGTGGGCGCGTTGCGGACGGTCAGCGGCACCGGCTCGGCCGGCCGCGTGCGCACGTCCTCCATGGCCTCGCCGTAGGCCACGTAGGCGGCGTTGGATTTCGGCGCCGTCGCCAGGTAGAGGACGCACTGGGCCAGCGCCAGTTCCCCCTCGGGCGTCCCCAGGAAGTGATAGGCATCCTTGGCGGCCAGGGCCACGGCCAGCGCCTGCGGGTCGGCGTTGCCGATGTCCTCCGAGGCGAAGCGGACGAGGCGGCGGGCGATGTAGAGCGGGTCCTCGCCCGCCGCCAGCATCCGGGCCAGCCAGTAGAGCCCCGCGTCCGGATCGCTTCCCCGCAGGCTCTTGTGCAGGGCGGAGATGATGTTGAAGTGCTCCTCCCCCGCTTTGTCGTAGAGCAGCGTCTTGCGCTGGGCGACCTCCTGCGCCGCGGCCAGGGTCACACGGCGGGCGCCGTCCGCCCCCGCCTCCACGGACTGGACGGCCAGCTCCAGCGCGTTCAGGGATACCCGCGCGTCCCCGCTGCCCAGGGCCGCAAGGAACCGGAGGGCATCGGGGTCCACCACGGCGCGCGCGGCCCCGAGGCCGCGATCGGCGTCCCCCAGGGCCCGCTGCAGGAGCGCCACCACCTCGTCCTCCGAGAGCGG
>DASPOZ010000406.1:0-3677 GCA_035625755.1 Candidatus Sulfotelmatobacter sp. | reverse complement strand
CGCTGCGGCGTACCCGGAGTACGCCTCACTCGGCCCTTCGCGCGCCGCCTTGCACCTGGGCCTTTTTGAGCGGCCTGTTCGGCAGCGGGTGCGGCGTTGGCGACCTTGGACACTTTCCCGCTGTCGACGGCGCGGCAGCGGTGGCCCTGCGACGTACCGGCCCGCCCGTTCCGCAACCCGGGGGGTCGGGCGGGGCACGGGGATGGCGCGTTGATTTCACCCGCGGCATGGACTAGACTACGGGCTATCCCTGGAGCCGCCGGAGGCGTTGCATGCCTGAGTTGCGCAAGGATCCCGTCACCTCCCGCTGGGTGATCATCTCCACCGAGCGGGGCAAGCGGCCGAACGACTTCGCGGCGGAGCCCGAACGGCCCAAGGGGGGGTTCTGTCCCTTCTGTCCCGGCAACGAGGACAAGACGCCGCCGGAAGTCCTGGCCTACCGGAGCAACGGCGGGGGGCCGGACACGCCCGGCTGGAGCCTCCGCGTCGTCCCCAACAAGTTCCCCGCCCTCCGGATCGAAGGGGACCTGAACCGCCAGGGCGACGGGATCTACGACAAGATGCAAGGCATCGGCGCCCACGAGGTGATCGTGGAGGCCCCGGGCCACAAGGACACGCTGGCCGCGCTCCCCGAGCAGCGCGTGGAGGACGTGCTCTGGGCCTTCCGGGACCGCATCCTGGACCTGAAGAAGGACCAGCGGTTCCGCTACATCCTCCTTTTCAAGAACCACGGCGAGGCGGCCGGGGCGTCCCTGGAGCACACCCATTCCCAGCTCATTGCAACGCCCATCGTCCCCAAGCGCGTGCAAGAGGAGGTGGACGGGGCCCGGGAGTATTACAACTACAAGGAACGCTGCGTCTTCTGCGACATGGTCCGGCAGGAGCTGGCCCAGGGGGTGCGCACCATCGCCGAGAACGACGATTTCGTGGCCGTCGCCCCCTTCGCCTCCCGCTTCCCGTTCGAGAGCTGGATCCTCCCCAAGACCCACGAACCCACCTTCGAGGACGCGCAGAAGCACGAGTACGTCCACCTTGCCCGTATCCTGAAGGAGGTCCTGCTCCGCATGGAGGTGGTCCTGGGGAGCCCACCGTACAACCTCATCGTGCACAACGCTCCGCTGCGCGAGAGCGACACCCGCCCGTACCACTGGCACCTGGAGCTGATGCCCAAGCTCACGCGGGTGGCCGGCTTCGAGTGGGGCTCCGGCTTCTACATCAACCCGACGCCGCCGGAAGAGGCGGCCCGATTCCTGCGCGACGCCACCCTCTGATCCCCCGCCGTTGTCACGGACGAGGCCGGGGTTGACGCGAAACCCTGGGCCGGAGGGATGCGCGGGCCCGGAGGCGGGAGAGGGGCTTCCCGCGCCGCCGGGGCCGGCGGGCGGTTCTTGATGGCTGCGTTCCGTGTGTTGATGGCGGCGTCGGAGGTGGCCCCCCTGGCCCAGACCGGCGGGCTGGGCGAGGCGGTGGGGGCACTGGCGCGGGCCCTCCGGCGGCAGGGCCATGATGTGCGCGTGGTGCTGCCCGGGTATGCCGTGGCGGAGCGGGCCGCGGAGGCGGCCGGGATTGCGCTGGCCACCCGGGTGGAGCGGTTGCCGGTGCCCCTGGGTGAGCGGGTGGAGACCTCGGCCGTCCGCGAGGCGGCCCTGCCGGGTGGCGTCCCGGCGTACCTGCTGAGCCACCCCCGGTACTACCATCGCGAGACGCTCTACACCACGGCCCAGGGCGACTATGCCGACAACGCCGAACGCTTCATTTACTTCTCGCGGAGCATCCTGGCGCTAGCCCGGGCCATGGATTTCGTGCCGGACGTGCTCCACTGCCACGACTGGCAGACCGGTCTGGTTCCGGCGTACCTCAAGCTCCTCCACGGCGGCGAGGCCGCGTTCGGCGCCACCGGGACCGTCTTCACGGTGCACAGCCTGGCCTATCAGGGCCTCT
Organism: Candidatus Sulfotelmatobacter sp.; assembly: GCA_035625755.1. GTDB lineage: Bacteria > Methylomirabilota > Methylomirabilia > Methylomirabilales > DASPOZ01 > DASPOZ01. The sequence goes on along the minus strand of DASPOZ010000406.1, from coordinate 1,736 downwards.
TCTGGCACTACGACATGCACCTCATCGGCCTCTCGTGGGACATCTTCACGCCCGAGGGGATCGAGTTCTACGGCAAGATCAATCTCCTGAAGGCCGGCTTGGTGTACGCGGATGCGGTGGCGGTGCCGAGCGCCCGCTACGCCCAGGAGATCCAGACCCCCGAGCACGGCTGGGGCCTGGAGGGGATGCTCCGGGCGCGGGTGAGGGATCTGGTCGGCATCCTGGGCGGTTTGGACACCGAGGCATGGGATCCCGGGAAGGACCCGCACCTGGCCGCGCCCTACGGCCCCGAGGATCTGGCGGGCAAGCGGGCCTGCAAGGAGGATCTGCTCCGCGCGGCCGGGCTTCCCGTGGCGCCGGATGCACCGCTCCTGGGCTGGCTGGGGCCGCTCACGGCAGCGCGCGGGGGTGACCTGTTCCTCGAGGCCCTGGAGGATCTGGTCGCCATGGGCGCCTGCGTTGTGGCCTGCGGCGCGGAGGGCGAGGAGGCGACCCGGGCGGCCTCGGCGGCCGAACGCCACCCGAAGGCCGTGGCGATCCTGCCCGGACCCGGGCAGGACCAGGGGGCGGCGCATCGCCTGATCGCCGGGTGCGACATCCTGGTGTGCCCCGCCCGGTCCGAGGCATCGGGGACGTACGCGCTGGCCGCCCTGCGCTACGGCACGCCGCCGCTGGCCCGGGCGGCGGGGGCCCTGGCGGATGCCGTGACCAACTACGATGCCAGGACGGAAAGCGGCACCGGTTTCGTCTTCAGGGAGGCCTCCGCGGGGGACTTGGTGCGCGCCGCCCGGCGGGCGCTCCGCGCCCACCGGCAGCAGGCGGCATGGGCCGCGCTGGTGCGCCGGGCCATGGCGCAGGACGTGGGGTGGGACGGCCCGGCGCGGGCCTACGCCGATCTCTACGCGCGGGTCCTGGCGCGGCGACGTGGCTGAGGGGAGGGACCGACGGACGTCAGGGGGCCGGCGGGGGTGGACGGGCTGCCGACCTGGGCGACGGAAGGGTCCCGTCTGCGTAAAGCGCAGGCAGGCGGGCGGCCCCTGGTGAACAAAGAGGCATGAGGTCCCCGGGCCGCCGCGCCGGCCGCCGAGCGCGGCGGCGGGAAGGGCTGAAGCCCCGTGGGGTTCCATCGCCCCGGCGGCGGCGGCCCGCGAGGGTGCACCCTGGCATGGGCTTTGCTCGATTCAGGGCCCGGCGTCGCGACAGGGCGGGGGGAGTCTGCCCGGGGACGGGGCCCGGAGGAGGCCGATGAAGAAGATCGAAGCGATCATCAAGCCGTTCAAGCTGGACGAGGTGAAAAGGGCTCTCAACGAGGCCGGAATTCAGGGGATAACCGTCTTTGAAGTGAATGGTTTCGGTCGCCAGAAGGGACACACCGAATGGTACAGGGGCACCGAGTCCGTCGTCGACTTCATTCCCAAGATCAAGATGGAGATCATCGTCAGCGATGAAATTGTAGGCAAAGTTGTCAAGGCGATCGAACAGGCTGCCAAGACGGGGCGAGTCGGTGACGGCAAGATATTCGTCAGCCCGGTCGAGGACGTTCTCCGCATCAGGACCGGTGAAACGGGTGAAGATGCCGTTTGAGGGGAGCCGCGTCGCGGCGATGGCCGTTCCCCAGGAGCCATCGACAACTTAAGGTTTTCTTTTGATCGCTCTCCGTACTTCTTTCGAGAGCGGCACGTAGGCTCCTGACATGAACATCCAACTCTTCCCCCGTTCCGCCGGGACGCTTCTCC